>JACQVT010000885.1 GCA_016209665.1 Planctomycetota bacterium
CACCAAGCCGGCGGACAGCGACCCGGACGACGTGGACGAGAGCAAGCTGACGCCACCCCGCAAGGACGAGAACGAGTTCCCGGCCGTCGACCCGCAGGTGGAGGTAGCATTGAACCTGATGCGGATCCGTCTGGAGTCGGGCATGGACTGGCCCACCGCGCCCGAGCAGATCGCCGCCACCCCGGCGGCCAAATGACCGCCCTCACTCCGATATCCAGCAGGGGCGGGCTCGCGAAAGTCAGTAGGAGGACCGACCTCAAAGCAGGCCAGCGCCCAACCGGGGAACCGGGATGTCATACTGCGTGCAATGCCGAAGCGATTGAACGGGATGCGAAACCTGGACCCCATCGCCAGGGCAAGCTGTAACGAGGAGCACTACCGACGAAACAACAAGACTTCTGTGTCGACTTGAACTGTTGACACAGGGCGGCTCACCTACTATAGTTTTTTGGGTCAGCGAGTCCCGAGACGGACGGAAACATGGCCGCGCCGGTTCCCATTGCGATGATTGTCTGCGACGACGTGTACAAAGACATGTCGAGCGGAAAAACTGCGCTGATCGGGCTCTTCAACAACATCAGCGCATCAAAGTTTCCTGCCACGCATGGACGGTGTTGTGTGTTCGTGACGGTCACCGACGTTCGTCCCGAGACCGAATTCAGGCTCAGAGTGGTACATTCGGAAACCGAACATGTCGTTGTTGAGGCGAAAGGCCCAGCCCCCAAGCAGACGACACCCCTTCAGGTCTGCGACTTCTGTTTTCAGCTTGCTGGGATGCGGTTTCCTGAACCCGGTTTGTATTTTGTGGAATTCTGGGGAAACGACAAGTTGCTGTTTCAGCGGCCGCTCAGATTGATCGACACGGGAAAGCCGCAGACCACGGGGTGAACCAATGAGCACGATCGCACAAGGCGCCATTCTGCAGTTGGAATCGCGTCGGGCCATGGTCGATGAGTCGGAGACCGGAATCGAGGGTGACCCTCAACTGGTTCTTGTGGCCTCGCCGCCGTCTGATCCGACGCCGGAGCAGTTCATGAAGGCGATCGAAGCGTCCGGCGTGCTCGACTTTTGGGGCGATCCAAAAGAAGACATCTACAGCGTAGATGACGGTGAACCGGTATGAAATGCGGCGACGTCCTGCTGGTCCAAGACCATCGTACGTCGAAGGCTCGGATGCTTGGATTCGCGGACCTTGTCGCAGATTCAGCTCCAGATTCAGTCAATCTTCAAGTAGTGGTGGCTCCGTTCGTCGGCATGGCTACCCGCCATCCAGGTGCAGGCTGGCCAGGCCGCTGGCCACGTCGTCGTAGACGTCGAAGATCTTGTCGAGGCCGGTGACCAGGAACACTCCCCAGACGTGGGTGCTGATGGCGCAGAGCCGCAGCTTGCGCCCGCGGGTGACGGCCACGATCTTGCGGAGCTTGAGCAGCTTGGCGATGTTGGACGAGTTGAGGAAGGTCACGTGCTGGAAGTTCAACACGACGTCCAGGTTCTCGCGGGCCCCGACCGCTTCCAGCAGGGCGGTCATGTCATCCGTGAACTGCGGGTCGTCGGCCAACTCGACCAGAAGCACGTTGTCGGACCAATTCTCGATGGGCATGGTTTCGACTCGCTGATTTCCCGGTCACCCGGACATTTCTCAATCGCCCGAATCCCGGGCGCACTGTACCGGGCCAGCCGGGAGGATGTCAACGAGGCCTGATCCGCGACCCCCGGGCCACGAGCGGCAACGCCTCCTACCGATTCCAGCCGGACCCCGCGCCCATGCTGGTAGCGTCCGGCGCCCTCGCCGGACGTCTTCCCGCGCCGAACGGCCGGCGAGGTCGCCGGCCGCTACGACTCCGCGAACGAGGCTGGACTGGAACTCCCGCTACCTACCGCACGCGGATGAGCCAGTTGCGGTCGAGGCCCTGACGGGTCGCCGCCGCCTCGATGTCGGCCAGGAAACGCCGGCCGTCCTGGCTGTAGCCCGCCGTGGGCCGCAGGTTGGGGACCCGCCCGCACCAGTAGCGGTTGAAGCAGATCATGAATAGCTCGCGGATGTACTTGCTGAAGATGCTCGCCAGGGCGACCGGCAACTGGTGCGTCTCGCCCTCGACCAGGAAGCGGATGACCCACGGCGTGCCGGACCGCGTCAAGCGGTAGCCGCTGTGCTCGGGCGATTCGTCCAGGACCTCGAACTCAGCGCCGTCCCAGGCGCTCATCAGCGGCCGCAGGTAGCTGGTCCGCCCGCCGTGTCGGTCCGCCCAGATCCACAGCGGCCGCCCGGCCGTCCGCTCGGCGATCCGCTGAATGAGCCGCATGTTCTGATGGAACAGCACCGAGGCCTTGTTCTGGGTGGCCGAGACGAGATGGTTGTAGTTCCCCTCGCACAGCACCTCGACCCACGCCCCGCGGAACCGCACGCCGGCGGCCGCCATGTCGCTCGTCACCGCGTTGCGCTGCACGGCCACATCGTCCTTCGAGCACTCGACCGGCAGCGGCAGCTCGGCCCTGGCGTACCACGGGTAACGCGGCAACTGCTCGACCACGTGCGGGCAAACGATCCGCAGCAGCGAGACGAGATTCGCCGGGTAACGGTCCGCCTGGGCGAGAAACGTGAGGGCCGCCCGCTCCAGCAGCGCTATGCCGTACCGCGTGGCCGTCTTGCCGTGCAGTTGCTTGCTGTCGGCCACCGCCAGCCGCGGGTCCTTTTTGCTCGCCTCGCGGGCGATGCTCGCCCGAAGGACGTGCCACAAATCCGGCCCCTTCGCCGCGTCCGCCGCCGATGTCAGCAGAGCCATCGGCACCTCGAAGGCCACCGCCGACACAACCAGCGGCCCCAGCAGCGGCCCATACCCTGCCTCGTCGATGCCGACAATGGTGGCGGTGGCGTTTCCCGCCGTGTTTGCTGCCGTGGGCATCGCGTGATGGCTCCCTCCCGGAGAATCAGCCATAGTTCGCCCCATCAGCCTCGCGCTGCTTCAAGCTGACCCATCCTACCGCGCGATTTCCTTGCTCGCGCTGACGCGGTCGAAGTACATGCCGACGTCCCAGGCCGGGCCCATGTCGCCGATGGTCTTCTGGGCGACGATGGCGGCCCGGTTGCCCAGGTCGAGACCGAACTTGACGCGGGTGGGCAGGTCGAGGCCGTCCTTGATCGAGCCGTCGCGGGTAAGGCCCAGGTAGCCCGCGATCAGGCCGGCGCTGCACGAGTCGCCCGCGCCGGGCCGGTCGAGGATCACGTAGTCGAACACGTCGCCGACGATGTACGAGCCGTCGGGCAGCAGGGCCGCGGAGGTCCACACACCCGTCTCGTTCGTGATCCGCTTGCGGATCGTCAGCACGTACAACTCACAGTTATTGCCGTACTTGCCCTTGAGGGCCTCCAACACCTTGCGGCTGCGATCGATCAGCACGTCCATGGGCGACTCGTCATCCACACCATAGTCGATCTTGAAGATCGCCCGGGCGTCGGTTTCGGTCGTGATCAGCGTGCGGATCAATCCGCGATTCAGGAGTGAATCCAGGCACTTGAGCGAGTCGGCCGGGCTCCACAGCTTCTTGCGGTAGTTCACGTCGAAGAATACCGGCACGCCCGCCTGCTTCGCCCAGCCGAGGGCCAGCTCGGTGTTCTTCGCGCAGTTGGCGCTCAGAGCGGGCGTGATCCCGCTGACAAACAGGGCCGACGCACCGGCCAACGGCTCGAACAACGAGTCATCGGGCGGCAACTGCGTGATGGCCGACCCGCTACGGTCGTAGTCGACGCGGGCGACGATCGGGCCCATGCCCTGCTCCAGGTAATACACTCCGTTGCGGGCATTCCTGGTCCATCGGACGTGCGACAGGTCGACGCCGTACTTGTGCATGTCGGCCAGTAGTGCCCGCCCGGCCAGATCGTCGTTGAGCGCGGTGATGATCGCCCCTCGCAGGCTCGGCGAAAAGCCGGCCAGCTTGGCGCAGACGTTGGCCTCCGACCCGCCGGCGGTGATCTGGATGGTGTTCGAATCACCGAACGCCTGCGACCCCACCGGCGACAACCGCACCATCACCTCGCCGAAACCGAAAACCGTCTTGATGCTGGAACTCATGTCGCACACTCCGATTCACACTGAATCCTGCGACGGCACTCACATCAGAGCCCGGAGCGCCAGCGACGGGTTGCTCCGAACACCGGGGCCTTCGTCATCGCGGCAACCCCGCGCTCGCGCTTGGGGCTCTGACAGCCACTCCGGACCATCGGACCGGCTGGAAGCCGGTCCCACAACAAGACCGGCAAGATGCCGGTCCCACAC
>JACQVT010000900.1 GCA_016209665.1 Planctomycetota bacterium
CAACAGTGCTTGAACATTGCATCCTCCTCCTGTGCATTGTTCCCCCTCCGGCATCACGCCGGGGCGCGAACCCTCCAAGTCGGGTTTGCCCCGGCGTGATGCCTTTTTCAGCCTCCTTGCATCCAGGTTATGGCGGGAATACAGTTTAGGATCCCGGCGCACCGGCCGGGACTTTACACCGTGCATCCGAATCGGGCGGAAGGTAGGCGGCGCATGGGCAAGCTCGTCAGGGTTGGGCTGATCGGTTGCGGGACCGTGGGGCAGGGGGTGGTCCGGCTGCTGCACGCCGAGGGGGCCGAGATCGAGCGTAAGACCGGCCTGCGGCTGGAGTTAGTGCGCGTCGCGGACAAGGACCCGGCCCAGGCCCGCAAGGCCGGCGTCCCCGAGGAGCGCATCACCGCCGATGCCGGCGCCGTCATCGAGGACCAAGACATCTCGGTGGTCGTCGAGTTGGTCGGCGGCACGGGAGCGGCCAAGGACTTCGTCGTGCAGTCGCTGCGCGCGGGCAAGGACGTGGTGACCGCCAACAAGGCGCTGCTCGCCAGGTTCGGCAGGGAGATCCATTCCACCGCGCGAGCCAACCGCCGCTGCGTGGCGTTCGAGGCGAGTTGCGGCGGAGGCATTCCGTTGATTCTGCCGCTGCGGACGGGTCTGATCGCCAACCGCATCAGCGCGGTCTACGGCATCCTCAACGGCACCTGCAACTACATCCTCACCGAGATGAGCCAGAAAGGTAAATCCTACGCCGAGGCCCTCAAGGAGGCCCAGGCGTCGGGGTATGCCGAGCCCGACCCGACGCTGGACGTCAGCGGCGGCGACACCGCCCACAAGCTGGCGATCCTGGCGTCGATCGCGTTCGGCTGCGACGTGGACATCGATCGGCTGCACGTCGAAGGCATTCAGGAACTCGACGCCCAGGACCTCGCCGCCGGCCGGGAACTCGGCTATGTCTGCAAGTTGCTCGGCATTGCCGCCCGGACGGACGCCGGCCTGAGCCTGCGCGTGCATCCGTCGTTCGTGCGCAAGGACCATCCGCTGGCCTCGACCAGCGGCTCGTTCAATGCGATCAGCGTCTACGGCAACTGGGTCGGACACACGCTGTACTATGGCCGCGGGGCCGGCAGCAAACCGACCGCCAGCGCCGTCGTGGCCGACCTGGTGGACGTGGGGCTGGGCAACGCCGGGCGGACGTTCGAGCAGTTCCGCATACTCAATGACGTGACCGAACCGCCCCTCTACGCCAGCATGGACGGCCTGCGGACGCGCTTCTACGTTCGGCTCATGGTGGCCGACCGGCCCGGCGTCATGGCCCAGATCGCCAAGGCCTTCGGCGACAAGGACATCAGCCTGCGGGCGGTCACCCAGCATGAGCCGAACCTCACCAACGGGTCGGACGCCGTGCCGGTGGTGGTGCTCACGCACGAGGCCGTCGAAGGTCACATGCGCGAAGCCCTGCGGGAGATTGCCGGCTTGGCCATCGTCCGCGACAAGCCGGTGATGATCCGCGTCGTCGAGGAGCACGAAGAGTACACCGCATGAAATACGCGCTGATACTGCCCGATGGGGCGGCCGACGAGCCGATCCCGGCGTTGAACGACCAGACGCCCCTCCAGGCGGCCAAGCTGCCTCACATGGACTGGATCGCCGCCAACGGCCGCGTCGGAACGGTCCGCACGGTGCCCGCTGGCTTCGTTCCCGGCAGCGACGTGGCCACCCTCAGCGTGGTCGGCTACGACGTGACCCGGTGCTACACCGGCCGGGCCCCGCTGGAGGCCGTCGCCCGCCGCATCACCCTCGAGCCCGACGCCCTCGTGTTCCGCTGCAACCTCGTGACCATCGCCGACGGCAGGATGGTCGACTTCTCCGCCGGGCACATCTCGCAGGCCGAGGCCGAGAAGCTCATCGCCGACCTCCAGGCGGCCATCGGCAGCGACCGCATTCGTTTCTACCCCGGCGTGAGCTACCGCCACCTGATGACGCTGCGCGACGCCGACTGGATGAAGGTCGAGGCCACTCCGCCGCACGACATCCCCGGCGAGCCGGTCGGGTCGTACCTGCCTGCGGGTAAGGGCAGCGATGTGATCCGGTCGATCATGGCCAAGGCCGCGGAGGTTCTCGAGAACCACGAGGTCAACCAGGTCCGCCGGGACCTGGGCGAAAACCCGGCCACCGCGATCTGGCTGTGGGGGCACGGCCCCATGCCCCGGATCGAGCCGTTTCGGACGAAGTTCGGCTTGACGGGGGCGGGCATCACCGGCGTCGACCTGTTTCGCGGCGTGGTTCTCAGCGCCGGCTGGCGGCTGATCGAGGTGCCCGGCGCCACCGGTTACCTCGATACCAACTACAAGGGTAAGGGCGAAGCCGCCGTCAAGGCGATCGACGAGGTGGACATCGTCGCCGTCCACGTCGAGGCCCCCGACGAGGCCGGGCACAACGGCGATGTCGTCGCCAAGGTCAAAGCCCTCGAACGCATCGACGAACTCGTGGTCGGCCCGGTGCTCGACAAGCTGCGGAGCCTGGCCGACTGGCGAATCATGGTCGCGCCCGACCATCCAACCCCCTGCGCCAAGCGCACCCACACCGACACCCCGCCCCCGTTCTGCATGGCCGGTCGCGGCATCCTTCCCGACCGCGCCACCGAGTTTAACGAATCCGCCGCCGCCGAGAGCGACCTCCACATCGACCCCGGCTACGAGTTGATGGAATACTTTCTCAAAGCTGGCAGGAAGGGATGAAGGGTATGGGGTAGGTGCAAGACCGGCTACCATGATCGCGGTCGTCGCAGACGTGGTCAACGGTTTCGTGAAGACGGCCTACGCGGCAGCGAAGGTTGAGGGAGCCACGGAATGGTCGCCATCGACACACTCGAAGGGACAATCGACGGGACGCTCTGGTACCACTACGACGTAGCGTCGGATGTCCTGTACCTGCGGCTCAGATCGCACCAGGACCGCGACGCGGTGGGAGAAGAGACCGACGACGGCTTCATTCTGCTGCGCGACGCCGAGACCCAGGATCCGGTCGGTCTGACGGTGGTCAGTTGGTGGGAGCGTTTCGGCTCCGGGCCGCTGCCCGACTCGATCGGGGAGATCCACAAGTGGATCGAACCTTGGGCTGAGAAGCTTGCCGCTTGAGGCGGCGGCGCGGCTCTTCCGCTCCGCCAATCTGGTGGGTACGACCGGAATGTCCTGAAGCCGGAAACGGCCTGGGAGTGCGTCCACTACCTTCACAACAACCCCGTCAAGCGTGGTCTTGTTGCGCACCCCGGGGACTCGTCAGGGTCTGCCGCCGAGGCTTGACGCACGTTTCGTCGCTTCGCATAATGAGGTTCTTCGCACCGGGGGGCGGGTTTCGTTCGCATCCCGGCCGGCGGAGGGTTGGGCGTGTGCCCGAGTGGCCAAAGGGGACGGGCTGTAAACCCGTTGGCTCAGCCTTCGGAGGTTCGAATCCTCCCGCCCCCATTTTTCCGCTGCGCTTATTACAACGAAGTCCCTGTTCATGCGGGACTTCATGTGTCCGATCGTTCGGCCTGCCAAGAAGCGGTGGCCAATCGGCGACGAAGTGAGTTCGAGCGGCGAGAGTCCGCTGGCTGGATAC
>JACQVT010000887.1 GCA_016209665.1 Planctomycetota bacterium
CAAGGTGGCCATCCAGGGTAAACCGTCTCCCAGGGAAAAGGCCCTCAAGCCTGTGAACCACCTCGTACAGCTTCCGGATCAGATCTGGAATCTCGTCTATGTTGGTTGACATTTGTCAATGATACCCTCCCCACTGCATAGTGTTTCTATCGCTCACCCGCCGTGCGTTCGGCGCTCGGACGCGTCTGGATCGAGCCCGCCAGCTTCCCGAAGCCGCTTGCCAGTTCACTATCTCCCCGGCCTACTCCCGCTTATCCGCCGCAAGGCGATACCGGCGCGATGCTGATCAGGTCGGTTCGCGACGAGCCGTTCTCCGTGATCTTCGATAGGGCGTAAACCGTGCCATCCTTGCCCACGGCGATGGACTGGACGGCCGCCGGTCGGTCGCCGTTGGCGAAGTAGATCGCCCCGTGGTCGCGGTAGCGGCCCGTCGGGATGTCATATGTGATGAGACGGAAGTCCTCGCTCTTCTTTCCCGCGTTCACGGCATCACTGTGGTTGACCGCAGCATCGCGGCCGTCGCCCGCGATCGGCCCGCCCGTGAGGTAGTACAACGTGCGGCCGTCCGGCCCCAACTCGAACCCCAGATAGCCGTAGCGGAACTGATCGAACATGCCGCTTCGCTTCGATGGCTCCGACGTGAGCCGCTCCAGCACCTCGACCCGGACCGCTCGCGGATCGAACCGGAACAGATAGCCCGAGCTGGGGTGCACGCCGTAGAACACCTGCTCGGCGGGGCGCCAGACCACCTGCCGCCAGTTATAGGCCAGGTAAACGGTCGAGGCCGGATCGTACTGGCCGAAGTAGTCCTTCTCCATGCTCTCTCCGGCCACCGGCTCGATGGCGTCGCGGTCGTGTCGGTAGCGCAGGATGTCGCCCGCCGGGTTGGTGAAATAAGCCGAGCCGTCGTTGGGGTCGACGGCGATCGAGCGGCAGATCTTTCGATAGGTCGACCCCTCGCCGGCCTCGCCCTCCTCGAAGTACGGCCCCAGGTCCCGCATCTCTCGCTTCGCGAGGTCGTAGCGGACGAAATGGCCCGTCGGCCACGTCAGCGCGTACAGCCGGCCGCGCCGCGCGTCCATGCTCATGGTCACGATGCCCTCGCCCTGTCGCCCGATCCCGAAATCCTCGAACCGGCCTGCGGCCATGTTGTACGCGAGGAAATGGCCGCCCGGGTACGGCTTGTAGCCCTCCGGAGGCACGCCCATCTTCTCCACCCCGCCGACGTGAGCGTAGTAGCCGACGTGCGTGGCGAAGTAGAGCTTGCCGTCGCGCTCCACGAACTTTGCGTGGCTCTTGCCCTGGACGATGGTCTTGAGTCCCTTCTCGCCGCAGGCCTCGGTCAGATCGCCCAGGTGCTTGATCTGCCCGCTGTCGGGATCAAACACGTACATCTGCGCGCCCACGTCCACCGCCGTGGAGCTGAGCACGTAGTAGATCCGCCCGTCGCTGGCCGCCGATAGCCCGTTGAACGTGTCGTGCGCCTGGGGAAAGCCCGAGTTGTACGTCCGTGCCGTGAGCTTCGCCTGCCGCGCCGGCGCGCTTCTCCCTCCTCGGTGTTCGCCTTGCAGACAGCCCGCCACGACGAGCAATGACAGCAGCCAAATCGCACGACCTGAAGCCCTGCCCACGCGATGCCTCCTGTCCGTCATGCCTGCGTTGTGCGTTTCTTCTTGGCCCTGTGGGACCGGCTTCCAGCCGGTCCATTAGACCGGCAAGATGGCGGTCCCACACAGGATTCTGTTGAAGCTTCTTATCCCTTCGGCTCACCTCGGTGCGGGCACAAACTTCACGCAGACTGGCAACGGCACGTTCACGGTCGGCCCCGTCGGTTGCAGCCGACCTGTTCTTTCGTCGATGCGAAAGACGGCCAGCGTATCCGAACCCTGGTTGGCCGCGATCAGCCACTTGCCCGCCGGGTCGATCCCGAAGTTTCGCGGCGTCTTGCCCCGCGTCGACTCGTGGCCGATCGCCGTCAGCCGCCCGCTTTCCGCGTCCACGGAGAAGATGGCGATGCTGTCGAGCCCTCGGTTCGAGCCGTAGACGAACCGGCCGCTCGGATGGACCTGGACCTCGGCCGTCGTGTTCGGTTCGGTGAAGCCTTGCGGCAGGGTGCCGATCGTCTGCAGCTCCTTGAGGGCACCCCGGTGGGCGTCGTACACGAACGCGGTGATCGTACTCGCCAGCTCGTTGATGACGTATGCGAACCCGCCCGTCGGATGAAACGCGAAGTGACGCGGCCCCGCCCCCGGCGCCACCGCCGCCGCGGGCGGATCGTTCCGCGCCAGGCTGCCCGCCCCCGCGTCGAACCGGTAGATGAAGATACGGTCCAGCCCCAGGTCCGGCACGAAGGCGTATCGCCCCGCCGGATCGAGGTTGATCGAGTGCGCATGCGGCCCCGCCTGCCGCTGGGGGTTGGGCCCCGACCCTTCATGCTGGACGACGGAGGACGGCTTGCCCAGCGAGCCGTCCGGACCGATCGGCAGCACGGCCGCGCTACCGCTCCCGTAGTTCGCGGCCAGGGCGTTGCGGCCCGCGGCGTCCACGATCACGTGGCACGGCCCCTGCCCGCCCGACGGCTGCTGGTTGAGCAGCCGCAGCTTGCCGCTGGCCGGCTCGACCGCAAACGCGCTGATTGCCCCGCTCTTGCCGGCAAAGTCGCTGATCTCGCCCACCGCGTACAAAAACTTGCGGCTGGGATGCACGGCCAGAAACGACGGGTTCTTCGTCTCCGCCGCCACGCCCGCCGGCCGCAGCTCCCCCGACGCCGCCTCCATCTCGAACAGGTAGATGCCCTTGCTCTCGCCCCGCGTGTACGTCCCGATGTAAACCCGCCAGGTCCGCACCGCCGCCGAGCCGCCGCTCTCATCGGTGCCCACCGCCGGCCCGCTCGCCCCGGTCGCCTGTCCCATCGCCCGGCCTCCCCAGAACAACAACTGACCCGCCATCCACACCACCGCCAACCACGCCCATCGGTTCATCATAGCCAAGCTCCGTCCCCCGGTTGTGCCGCATCTTCGCTTTTCTTTAACACCCGGGCATAGCGCCGGCGCCTCTCATGCAGGCCTGAAAGATGGTGACATCGCCCTCGTCCACGTCGAAATCGTGATCCAGATCGGCATCCTCGCAGCCGGCCCCGATCGGGCTGAAGGTGGCGGTGAAACACATCTGCTGATGGCCGAAGTCGACCTGATCGACATCATCGTCGAAATCGAAGTCGCCCGCGGCGTAGGGCGAGGCGCTGGTGTGGACGCCGGCGGCATAATTGGGGGCGGCGTCGTGGGCGAAGGCTGCATAGTGATACGTCACGCGGCTGTCCTGAACCTCATGGACGAAAGCACCGTTCGATCCCGCAGCGCCGGGCTGATCGACCAGCCATTGCCCATCGTTGACGTCGGCCGGGAATTGGCCGTCGGTCCGGTAGCGGATCACGGTGCCGGTGAAGTCGATGTCCGAGGGGTTGGTCCAGTTGAGCAGGTTGACCATCGAACCGGGCGTGGCCGAGAAGGCGGCCACCGCGCCCGGCGGAGTGGTGTCGACCCCCACGCTGAACAACTGGAGGGTGTACGAGCCGTTGTCCCCCGCCTTGGCCAGTAGGAATCGCCCGTCGTTGGGCCGCACGGCCAACGCGGGAAACCGGACCCCGCCGGCGTTCAGCGTTTCCGCGACGCCCAGCGGCGCGCTCGCGGGCGAGACCTCCCGGCCCATACAACTGGTGGTCCCGTAAGCGTAGAAATAAGTGTTGGTGATGGGGTTGTACGCGGGCATGATGCTCGCGCTCCAGCTCGGGGCGGACATGGGGATTTCGCCGCTGTTCCAACTGGCGGTTCGATCGAAGACCATTGCATAGGTCTGGTAGTCGCCTCCGCCCACGGGCAGTTTCGTAAAGCCAATGGCGTAGTTACCGTCCCGCGTGTTGCACGTCAACCCGTTGAGGGAATCCTGGCCGTTCGGGTTGTTGACCGGGTCGGGCGGCACGTGAATGGGGATATTCCCGCCCATCTTGAGCC
>JACQVT010000905.1 GCA_016209665.1 Planctomycetota bacterium
AGACCTGCCAAGACGGTCCGACGTCGACCGGCGGCCGCCAACACGGGGCCCGGCCTCATCGTGCCGCGGAGTGGTATCGGACGGCGAAGGCGGGTCGCGCTGCGCTCTGCTCTACCCAACTGCCCCGCAATAATCGGACCAGTCCCGTTATCTGCCCCAATATTCGGACCAGTCCCGTTATCTGCCCCAATATTCGGACCAGTCCCGTTATCTGCCCCCAATAATCGGACCAGTCCCGTTATCTGCCCCGTTATCTGCCCTCGTTCATCGGCAGAAGGAGGCTTCTTTTATTGGCGGAGCAATCGAATTAGCTCAGGGCCATTGGGTCTGCGACCTGCCCTACCTTGCTGGCCTATCTTGCTACGCCGAGACGGGCGCCCTCGGGAATCGGGGCAACCCGTCGCTTGGGCTCCGGGCTCTGTTCTACGCTGCGGGCTGCGTTATTCACCGATGCTGCGCGTGAACGGCAGCTTCACGTCGGGGGGCAGGGAGTCGAGGACGGACTGGAGGCGCTGGCGGGCGGCGCGGGAGTCAGGGGCGTCGCCGGTGGCCAGATCGTGCTGTTCGAGGGGGTCGGCGGTGAGATCGAAGAGGCGGCCGTCGGACCAGAGCTTGTAGCGCTTGTCGCGCACGACGCGCTTAGAGCCTAGCTGCGAGAAGATCCATTCCCGCGGGGCATATCGGGCCGTCTGGCCGAGCAGCACCGGGCCGAACGATCGGCCGTCGAGGACGTTCTCCGGAGGCTTGGTGCCCGCGACGTCCAGCACCGTCGGCAGGATGTCCGAGAAGTCGACGAGATCGTCGCGCACGGCGGGCTTGATCCGGCCGGGCCAGGTGACGATCAACGGCTCGTGGATACCGGCCTCGGTCAGTTTCGTCTTGCCGCCCACGACGTCCAGGCCGCGCATCCGCATCTTCAGGCCGGGCGCGCCGTTGTCCGAGGCGAAGATCACCACGGTGTTGCGATCCAGGGCCAGAGCCCGCAGCGACTTGACGAGTTCACCGACCTCGAAATCGATATAATCGACCATGCCGTGGTATAGGGCGGGGCCGCTGGCCGTCGTGTCGAGGTTACGCGGCGTTTTGGTCATCGGCGGATGCGGCAGCACCATCGAGTAGTAGGCGAAGAACGGCCCTTCCTTGTGGCGCTGCATGAAGTCGATCAGGAACTCGCGGAATACGTCGGGGCCGAACTTCCCCCGGCGGACCTCGCGCTTGCCGTTGGTCTGGACGAACGGATCGAAGTACCTCTCCGGGCTGGCAGGGTTGCCGGTCTCGAAGCCGGGCCAGACGCAGTGCTCGTCGAAGCCGTGGCGATCCAGGGCGTCGGGGTGGGTGCGGAGGTCGTTGACCTGCCACTTGCCGGCGATGGCGGTCGCGTACCCGGCGGCGCGGAGCGGGCGGACGAGACAAATCTCGCGGTTCCAGTCGAAACACGGCGGCCCCCAGCGCGGCACGTCGTTGTGGACGGTCCAACCGGTGCGGAATGGGTATCGGCCGGTCAGCATCTCGAGCCGCGTCGGGGTGCACAGCGGCGTCGCCCAGACGTTCTCGAACCGCACGCCGGCGGCGGCCAGCCGGTCGATGTTGGGCGTCTGTTGCCCCTCGCTGCCGTAGCAGCTCAGCCATTCGAGGCCCAAGTCGTCGGCGAGGATGAACAGGAAGTTGGGCCGATCGGCGGCGCGGACCCAGGACGAGGCTGCCGACAGCATGAGCAGGGAACACACGGAGCACAGCACGGACCTCGCCCGCGACCCAACGACGCGGGGACGCGGCGACACGGAGACGCGGGGAAAGACCGCGCCGGCTTCGAGAATCTGCGGGGCGGGCGAGCATTCTGCGGGATAGTTGTACAATGCATTCTTCACGGTCGAGTTCTCTCGGGTTCACTGACCCCACTCGAAATAGCCGATCTCGCGGAGGCGGCCGGCCATTCGCTCGGTCTCGTCCTTGCTCAGGGGGGTCACGGGTAATCGCGTCGGTCCGCAGTCCTGGTCGATCAGTTGCATGACCGCCTTCTGGGCGGCGAGCCCGCCGGCGCTGAGGATGCGGCGGATCATCTCGACGGACTTGAGCTGCCAGTCGCGGGCCTCGTCGAGGTTCCCCCGCTCGAAGGCCTCGATGAGGCGGCGATACACCGGGGCGGCATAGTTGTACGTGCTGCCGACCGCGCCCTTGGCCCCGGCGGCCAGGCCGCACAGGAGCATCTCGTCCACGCCCCAGAAG
>JACQVT010000906.1 GCA_016209665.1 Planctomycetota bacterium
ATCGGCTCCCCCAGGTCCAAGAAGGACCTGGGCCACCCGCCACTCTCATGCTTGCCCCAGGGCAACGACCGCTTGCCCCCGTCCCCTGCCGCGGGGTCGAGCGGGCCGTGACAAAGTTGCGTAACGAGCGTAAACCCCGTAGCATACCGCAATTCGCCGTCGCGTACCGCCCCCCCTTGCCGGGTACCTCTGGGGCGGTTGAGAACCTACACTGACGGGGAGCCGCGGGGCCGAGCGGGCAATTGCCGGCAACAATCCGGGCCGGCCCGCGTCATGGTAGGGGGAGGCGGGCGGAACCGGCCGCAGGCGAGAAGGCGTCTTGATGTTCGCGATCATCAGCGACATACATAGTAATCTGGAGGCCCTGGCGGCGGTGATCGAGGACATCGATCGGCGGGGCATCAAACGGGCGATATGCCTGGGCGACGTGGTGGGGTACGGGCCCAACCCCCGCGAGTGCATCGACATCGTCGTCGAGCGCTGCGAGTTCTGTATCTGCGGCAACCACGACCACGCGGTGTTCTACGAGCCGTTCAACTTCAACCTCGGGGCCGAGCGGGCTTGCTACTGGACCCGTCAGCTACTCGAGGACGAGCCCAAGAAGGCGCTGCGCGACCGGCGGTGGGAGTTTCTCGGGAAGCTGCCGCCCCGGATGATCTACGAGGACATGCTGATGGTGCACGGCTCGCCCCGTCGGCCGGTGAACGAGTACCTGTTCGCCGACGACGTGTACTCGAACCCGCACAAGCTGATGGCGAACTTCGAGCGGCTGGAACAGGTGGCCTGCTTCGTCGGCCACACGCACGTGCCCGGCGTGTTCGTGGACGACCCGTATTTCGAGTCGCCGGACGAATTGACCGAGCCGGGCGTGTATGAGATCGCCGAGGATGACAAGGTCATCATCAACGTCGGGAGCGTCGGCCAGCCGCGGGACCGCGATCCGCGGACGGCCTATGGCGTGGTGGATGAGGGACGAGTGGAGTTTGTCCGCCTCGAATACGACATCGAGAAGACCGTGCACAAGATTGTCAACACGCCGGAACTGGATGACTTTCTCGGACACCGCCTGCTGGAAGGCCGGTGAACCCCAGATAAGGACAACCGGGAGATGAACCGCCGCCGGCTTCGCCCGGGCACCGCCGTTGCGGAGCCGGCCGCGGACAACCTGTTATGCCGCGAAACCAACCCAGCCAATTTCAGCGCATCTTGACGGCCCTGGCGGCCTCGATCCTCGTGTTCTACCTCTGGCTGTTCATCTACCAGAAGTTCTGGGTGAAGCCGGCGGCTCCGCGGACGCAGCCGGCCACGACGGCCACCTTCCCGGCCAGCGAGCCGGCGATCGACGGCCGCCCGACCGCCGCGACGGCCCCGAGCACCGCGAGAGCCGAGGCCCTCGACCGTCCGGCCCCCGACGCCCGGTCGCTGGTTGCGGTCGGCGGGCAGGACACCACCGTCGTCAGGCTCGGCGATGCCGCCAAGGGCAACCCGTTCCCGATGGCCCTGGAGCTGACGCCGCGCGGGGCGGCCGTCCGCTCCGCCTGGCTGCGCGACCACTATGAGACCGTCGAGAAACTCCAGCCCTACGCCGTCGTGCACCCGCTGATCGAGGGCGATCGGGAAAACGCGAGCCTCGAGACGCCGTGGATTCGCTTCGTCGATCTGAACCAGGAGGTGCGTCTCGACGCCGTCGTGTGGAGAAAGGAGACCGTGTCCGACGAGGAGGTATCCTTCAGCGTCCAGATCAACGCGGCCGACGGTTCGCCCGTGGCTCGGGCGATCAAGACCTACACGCTGCGGCGACAGCCGGCCCCGTCGAAGGGGTCGGCGGGCCAGACGTTCGACGTGCTGCTCGACACCACCGTCGAGAACCTGAGCGGCGGCCCGCTGAGGATCGTGCTCGTGCAGCAGGGCCCGGTGGGCTTCCGGCAGGCCTATCTGAAGACGGAAGACCGGGCGGTCGTCGTGGCGATGTACGAGAAAGGCCGCGAGAAGCAAGGCCCCGCCGCCAAGTCGCATCAGCGCTCGGAACTCGCCGACAAGGAATCGCTGGAACTCGGCCGGGACGAGGACGGCCGGCGGGTCGCCTGGGTCGCCGAAGCCAACCAGTACTTCACCTGCATCGTGGCCCCCGCCGACCGCACCGGCCCGGACAGCCCCGTCCGCTTCGAGCGGGTCGACGCCACCCATTTGACCGACCGCAAGGATGGCCACAGCGAGGACCTGACCTTCCGCTACGTGACGACGCCGATCGCCATCGCCGCCGGCGGCCGGCAGGACTTCGCGTTCGAGTGCTACGTCGGCCCCAAGTCCAAGACCGTCTTCCAGTCGGTCGAGCAATACGCGAGCCGCAACTACTACGCCGTCATCACCGCGTCGTTCTATGCCTGCGCCCCGACCGCCCTGGTCGGACTGATGATGCGCCTGCTCAACTTCTTCTATCTCATCCCGCCGAACAACTACGGCATCGCCATCTTCCTGCTGGTGATCCTGGTACGGGCGATCCTGCATCCCATCACCAAGAAGAGCCAGGTCAACATGATGAAGATGCAGAAGCAGATGGGGGCCCTGCAGCCCAAGATCAACGCGGTCAAGGAGAAGTACGCCAACGACCGGGCGGCCATGAACCAGGCGATGATGGAGGTCTACCGCGAGGCGGGCATCAACCCGGCCGGCAACGTCCTGACCTGCATCCCGATGCTCTTGCAGTTGCCGATCTGGGCCGCGTTGTGGACGGCCCTCAACTCGATCATCGAGATGCGTCACGCCCCGCTCGACGGCTGGTGGATCAAGGACCTGACCCAGCCCGACGCCCTCGTCCCGCTGCCCGTGTCGTTCAGCATCCCGCTCATCTCCAGTCTCATGGGCGGACCGATCACCGCCGTCAACCTGCTGCCGATCCTGCTGGGCATCTCGCAACTGCTTCAGGCCAAGTACATGCCGCACAGCAGCACGCCGTCAACCAGCAACAACCCCAACCAGATGGAACAGCAGCGCAAGATGATGATGTTCATGAGCGTCTTCTTCCTGTTCATGTTCTACAACATGCCCAGCGGATTGAACCTGTACATCATGACCAGCAATCTGGCCGGCATCATCGAGCAGTGGAGGATCCGGCAGCACCTGGCCGACTACGAGGAGAAACAGAAGACCGCTCCGCCGGCCACGCCGCGGGGCAAGAGCTGGCTGCAGCGCAAGTGGGAGAACCTGCAGAAGGAAGTCGAGGACGCCAAGCGCCTCCAGACCGACAAGTCCAGGAAGAGGCGCTGAGCCACCACGATCTTACCCAAGCTGACGGTTTTAACGCCGGGTCAGTGGCGGAATGCCCAAGGGAGCCTCATCGGTCAGCGTGAGTATCTGATGAGCCCGCGCTACCCTGACCCACCAGAGCGAGTCGGGCCTCCAGCTCGCCGCCGCCGTACAGTTCCATGCGGACGACGCCGAGGAACGGCACCTCTCGGCTGACCCAGGTGCGGCGCACGTAGGGCACCTCCTCATCCGTCCAGCGGTCCTCGAACAGCAGGCCCGACCCTCGACGGCCGGCGGCCTCGACAACCGCGGGCTCGGCCGTGCGTGATGCGCCGTGCCGGTTGGCCTCGGCGGCCAGCAGATCGACGGTGGGATCGTCCAGGCGCTTCGCGGGCTGTCCCAGCAGGCGCCCACCTCTGCGCGTCGTTACCTGTGTGGCGACACCCAGCCCACTAATCCGCAGAACCTCGTACCGCAGACGGACACCTTCATGCGTCTCATATTCGGCCCACTCGCCCGCGACGGCATCTTGCAGCGGCAGCCACGCAGGCGGAGATGGGTCCTGGCGGACCGCCGGTCGGGTCTCTGCTCCATGCCCGGTGGCGACCACCGGAGGTATCGTCCCATGAGGCGTCGCAACAGACGCCCCCGGAAGCGCCGCGGAATCATCCGAAGCCGACGTCGTGGCACTGGACAGCGGAGCAACGGCTTCATCCGCCGGCTGGCTCCGACCACAGCCGCCGAATGCCATGAGTCCAACGCCCCAAAAGATGGAGCACCCCCACGTTCTCAGGCCCGCGAGACAACTCCACCCTCGTCTATGTCCTGCCCATCCGTTCGTGGTGGTGAGAGTCTTCCTGCGGCCCTTTGCCCCATTCGGTCGGAACGAGAACCTGGACTTGTCTCCAGCAGACTCGGGCACAATCATCCGGTAATCTAACAACGCCCTCGACATTGTTGTTGCCAGGAGAACCTATGTACCCCGCAGTTGGCAGCCGCGCACCTTCGTTCACTGCCCCCGGCCCCGATGGAAAGATGGTCTCTCTCGCGAGTTACGGGGGCCGCCGAATCGTCGTACTGTATTTCTACCCGACAGACAACACATCGGGGTGTACGAAGGAGGCCTGCTCTTTCCGGGACAACCACGACG
>JACQVT010000907.1 GCA_016209665.1 Planctomycetota bacterium
CGTAGACATTGAGGTTGGCCATATCGTTCATGATCAGGTGGTAGTGATTGGTGTGCACAAAGCGGATGCCCTCCAGTGGAAAGCTTCCCTCCAGCACGGCCCGGACGAAAGGCCCGTCGGCCACCTGTCGAACGAACGGCTCGATCTCTCGCTCCAGTCGCCCCACCAAGCCGGTGGCGGCAGCGAGCTGTGTCGCAGATACTGCCGGCACTGCGCCTACCCCCTCCTTGCCCCTGGCCCACACTGCTCCGGCACGCGAGAGGCCTCACGGTGACGCATATACGAAGTCGCCCGCCTCGGCCGGCGAGGGCAATTCGCCGGCCTCGGCTGACTCAACCGCCCGCTTGATGGCCTCGTTGGTCTCATTCTCGACGCGGGCGAAGAAGTCGTCACCAACGCTCTCCTGCATCCGCGCCTTGAGCAGCGCGATCGGATCGCGAAGCCGCCGCTGTTCCTCGATCTCTTCGACGGTGCGATAGATGTTGCGGCCAAGGATCTGCTCCTCACCCTCATGGTGTCCCCGGAAGCGATAGGTCCGCGCCTC
Source organism: Planctomycetota bacterium (assembly GCA_016209665.1). Taxonomy (GTDB): domain Bacteria; phylum Planctomycetota; class Phycisphaerae; order UBA1845; family PWPN01; genus JACQVT01. The sequence goes on from JACQVT010000907.1 coordinate 545, forward strand.
CAGCAGGGTGGGGCCTCCGCCGCGGCGCGCGCGTTCCACAGCTTCGGTTGCTGCCTGGTGCACCGCCAGGACATCCTGGCCGTCAACCATCAGGCCCGGCATTCCGTAGGCGCCGGCGCGGTCGGAGAGCGTGTCGATAGCCGTCACCGTGCGATAGTGACAGTACTCGGTGTAGATATTGTTCTCGATGACACAGATCAGAGGAAGCGTCCAAATCGCGGCGAGGTTGAGCGATTCATGGAAGGTCCCCTGATTGACGCCACCCTCGCCGACAAACGCCACCACCACATCATCGCGGCCATCCAGCTTGTGCGCGAGCGCTGCGCCGGTCGCCATGGGGAGTCCGCCGGCCACGATGCCGTTTCCGCCCAGCAGACCGCGCTGAACGTCGGCGAAGTGCATCGAGCCGCCCCGTCCCTTGCAGATGCCGGTGCGCTTCCCATAGAGTTCGGCCATCAGCGCGCACAGGTCCAGCCCCTTGGCAACGGCATGACCATGCCCGCGGTGCGTGGAAGTCACCTTGTCTGTCGCCCGGAGCCCCACGCACACCCCGGCGGCGACGGCCTCCATGCCAATGTACGAATGGGTGAAACCCGGCATGCGGCCACGGGCGAACAGCGACGAGACCCGCTCTTCGAAGCGCCGTATGGTCAACATCGTGCCATACAGCTCGCACATCCGCTCGGCGCTTATGTTCACCATCTCCTCCCAACCCTAATTAGCCCCGTTTGCGGTCGGCCGTGACATCGAAGTCCTGCATCGAAGGTGTCTTGCCCTGAATGGTCCAGCCTCCGTCAACGTGAAGAACGTGTCCGGTCACGTAACGGGACTGGTCCGAGGCCAGGAACACCACCGGCCCCACCAGATCCTCAGGCTGGGCCACTCGGCCCATGGGCACAACCGCACCCCAAGTCTGCTCAAAATTCGGATCGTAGTCCCGGGCGCGTTCCACGTTGGTCGGCCCCGGGGCAATCGCGTTGACCCGTATGGCGGGCGCCAACTCCAGCGCGAGTTGTTTGGTCAGACCCTCCAGCCCGGCCTTCGACATGGTATAGATGGAGTGGTAGAGAGCCGTGAGGGTCGCGGCGCAGGAACTGACGTTCACGATCGAGCCTCCGCCGCCGGCCTGCATATGGTGTGCCGCCGCCTGGCTGGCGAAGAAGGCACCCCGTAGGTTCGTTCCCACGACGTCCTCCCAGTCCTCCAGCGTGATCTCGAGCGCCCAGTTAAAGCGCGAACGGCCTGCGTTGTTGACCAGGACGTCGATCCGCCCGAGCCGCTCCACGGTCTCGTCGATGAGCCGCGCCGCCTGGGAGGTTACCGAGACGTCGGCGCCGATGACCACGGCTTGCCCTCCCGCCTCCCGGATCATCCTGGCCGTCTCCTCTGCTCCCGGCTGGTCGTTCTTGTAATTGACGGCCACCGCCGCCCCATGGCGGGCAAGACCGATCGCCAGGCCGCGTCCGATACCCTTACTTCCCCCGGAGACGACTACCACTTTGTCCTTGAGCGTTGCGCCCACCCCGCCGGATATCATGAGTGCATCCTCCGCGCGCCCAGTTCCCGTTCGTTCACCGCGTTCCTCAGCGGTTCCCCCGTGAGTGCGCGGAGCACCTCCTCGGCCGCCTCGGTCTGTACCTGAAGCAGCGACTCCTCGGAGAAGTGCCCCGCGTGTGGGGTCAGTACGACGTTCTCCAGCGACAGGATCGGATCATTGGGGCCCGGCGGCTCGCTCGCCAGTACGTCCAGACCCGCGCCGGCCAGCCGCCCCGAGCGCAGCGCGGCCACCAGCGCCTCGTGGTCCACCAGGGCGCCGCGCGCGGTGTTGAGCAGAATGGCCCCCGGCTTCATTGCCGCAAGCCGGGCAGGCCCCATCAGGCCGCGCGTCTCGGAAGTGAGCGGCAGGTGCAGGGTGA
>JACQVT010000912.1 GCA_016209665.1 Planctomycetota bacterium
GCGCTAATGCGCGCACGTACGGGTCTGTGGGAGCCCGGGGCGGGTAACCGCCCCGGGCCACCCGGACATCACTGATTATGCGGTCGCGATGGTTCCGGCTCCGCATCTGCGCCCATCCGCGTGCATCTGCGGGCGACCTTCTCTTCGACCGGAGGATGAGAACGTGGATGCAGCGAATCCTCGTGGACTACGCTGAGGCGATGGGAGGCGCCATCCGTGAAATCTTCCCCAATCCGGGCAATCCTTGTTCCGATCGGAATCGCAAACGAAGGCGGGCAGGTCAGACCACGGCGCGGCATCACCCGGCGGCGCACGTTCACGTCCGTTCGTGTTCGCCCCGAACTCCTCTGTCCGGGACGGCGCCCGGATCGCCACAGTAGGCCCATTGACACCGGAGTCGTCCGGTGGGTCCGACGCCGGTGGCCGATGCCGCGGGCATGATCCCGGATCGCCGCCGTCGGCTGCTGGAGGCTTTGTCGGGCAGCGTCCGGATCATCGCCGCTTGAGCTTGATGGGCGGGACCGAGCCGATCAGGTTGGCCTTGCCCGGGTTGACCAGCTTGGTGACCCGGAAACCGAAGGGCTTGCGGTGCTCGTACTTGGCCGTGACGGTGCCCTTGGCCTGCCCGCCGGTGGCGTAAGACACCTCAACCCAGAAGTCCTGGTTCGCCGCCAGGTCAAGGTCGGTGGATGCGCTCGTTCCGCCCGGCAGTGTCACCGCCTCGTCCTTCTCGGCGTCAGGCCAGGTCTTCACTCCGGTAAACCCGGCCGAATCCGGAGCGGCGACGACCTGTACCCGAACCCCACGCCTGGCCATCGACAGCCGGATCTGGCACTTGAAGACCGAAGTCTGTTTGTCTGCCAGCTTCGTCAGGGCGGACCGCGCCGATGGATCCAAGTGTCTTCGCTTGCGGAACATCATACTCTGTCCCCTTTAGAGTAGTGGGCGCTGACGGATGCCTTCAACGCCATTTGAACGTGGTACGCACACGTACGGCTCCCGCTCGCACAACTCGAGGCCCGACAGCGGCATGGGCGATCCGGGAACCGGCTGAGTCTGTAGTTCGACCATCTGACGATACCGGCTGCTGCGGCCCATCAGGGCGTCATGAGTGCCTTGCTCGACCATCCGCCCCTCGTCGAGGACCACGATACGGTCGGCATGCACGACGGTGCTCAGCCGATGGGCGATCACGAAGCTCGTCCGATCGGCCATGAGCGCGTGCATTCCCGTCTGGATCAGCCGCTCGTTGTGCGTATCCAGATTGCTGGTGGCCTCGTCCAGAATGAGGATCCGCGGATCGGCGAGCAGTGCCCGGGCGATGGCGATCCGCTGGCGCTGCCCACCACTGAGCTTCACGCCACGCTCGCCGATCAACGTCCGGTAGCCCTCTTTCATGCCCGTGATGAACTCATGTGCGTTCGCCAGCCGGGCGGCGCGCTCGATATCCACCGGACCCGCCCCCCGGCGACCGTATCCTATGTTGTCCGCGATGGTGCCGTCAAACAGAAAGGTGTCCTGCTCGACGATGCCCAGCAGGCGACGATAGCTCTCGACCTCGATCCCGCGAAGATCAACGCCATCCAGCTCGATCGCCCCGGCCGCCGGATCGTAGAAGCGGGCGATCAGATTACAGAGCGTCGTTTTGCCCGCACCGCTGGGGCCGACAAGGGCCACCATCTCCCCCGGAGCGGCCTCCAGACTCACGTCATTCAAGACCGGCGTCGTCGAGCCGGGGTAGGCGAAGCTGACGTTGCGGACCGCCACGTGCCCCCGAACGCCGCCGCGGCGGATCACGATGGCCCCGGGCCGCGGCGGCATCTCGGTCGGCTCGGCCATGAGGTCCAGCACGCGGTCGAACCCGGCCAGATGGTTCTGGATGCCCGTGGCGCTCTCGGCCAGGGCCTCCAGCGGTGAGAGCAGGGCGACCAGGTAGCCGAGGAACAGCACCAGGTCACCCACCGTGAAGGCGTCCTTGAGGGCCAGCGTGCCGGCCTCGACGCGGGCCATGTCATCCAGGATTCGCGTGCCGCCGTACCAGAGCAGCAGCGCGGAGGCAGCCGGGATGAGCATGGCCCAGGCCAGCTCCAGGCCGCGCATCCACCACCAGGCCAGGACCTCCTGCCGGACCATCGTGTCGTTGTTGCGCACGAAGTGGCTGGATTCGGTGCGCTGGCGGGAGAAGCTTCGCACGACCCTCATGCCGCCGAAGGTCTCGGTGGCGTGGCCGTCGATGTGCTGGCGAGTCGCCCGAACGCCCCTGTAGAGCGGCCGGATGCGGTTGATCCACGTGCGGTGCGACACCATCACGATGGGGATCACCGTGAGAGACCCCAGCAGTAACCGCCAATCCACCCACGCGAGGATGATCACGCTCCCGAACAGTTGAATGATCGCCCGCCACGGGTTGTAGAGCATGGCGAACATGAGGTCGGCGATGCCGCCCGCGTCCTCACGCAGAATGCTGGCCACCCCGCCCGACTTGAGTTCGTACACGCGATGGAGGGGCAGGCGGGCGGCGTGGTCGAACACCCGACGGCGGATGGCGGTTTGCACGCGCTTCGTGACCCGGGTGGTTTGCCACCGACTCCAGAGGTTGATGGCCAGCGACAAGGCCGAGATGGTCACCGTCGCGACCGCGACCACCATCAGCAGCATCCGGCGGTCGGCCGGCAACCGCAGCCACGAGGCCCACGCCGCCGACAGCGGATGGCCGGCCAGGACGTTGTCCAGAACGATCTTCGTGCTGTACAGCGGGATGAGCTTGAGAACGGTTCCCACGGTCAGCGCGGTCAAAGCCAGCGCGATCGTCGACCGATGCCCGCGCAACAGCGAGATGAACTCAACGAACAGCCGGCCTAGAGATCGGTTCCTCCGGGTCGACTTGCCGCCGGGCGGACCCCCGCCGCTCCGCCGGGCTTCCCTCAGCCGTTGCAGGAATTCGCGGTACCGTTGCCGGCTGGATCCCATAACTCCATCACAACTCCCATTTGAGTACCGCGCCGGGGGCGGCGCTGGTGGCCATCGCGGTGTACTTGGCCAGGTAGCCGGTCTTGAACCGCGGGGCGGGGGGCTTCCACTGCTTGCGGCGCTCGGTCAACTCGGCCTCGGTGAGCTTGACGTTGAGGGTGCGGCCGGGGATGTCGATCTCGATGACGTCGCCACTGCGGATTAGGCCGATGGTTCCGCCGCGGGCGGCTTCGGGGCTGACGTGGCCGATGCACGCCCCGGAGGTGCCGCCGCTGAACCGGCCGTCGGTAATCAGGGCGACGGTCTTGGCCAGGGCCGGATTGCCCTTGATGTAGCTGGTGGGGGCGAGCATCTCCTGCATGCCGGGGCCGCCCTTGGGGCCCTCGTAGCGGATGA
>JACQVT010000895.1 GCA_016209665.1 Planctomycetota bacterium
CAAGCGATGTGGATCGTCCTTTCGTACATTCTCGCCAGTTCGGGGATGTTTCTGGTGGCGGCGTAGGTTCGGACGAGCATCGGACGAGCCGCTTCCCAGACGGCGGCAAACTCCTCGGCGGAGTTCAGCGGCACGCCGCCGCCGTTCGCCCGGGCACCCCAGTCCTCACCGAAGTGGGATTGACTCAGTTGGGAAGTGCCGACCGACAGCACATCGAGGTGTCCAGAAGCAGCGAGCTGCCTGCACCATTGCAGGAAAAGCTGCACGGCCTGGTCTCGATTCGGCAGATACGGACCGACGTGGGCCCTCATCAGGGGCGGCAGCCCATGCTCGGCGTGATGCCGCAAGCGGGCCAACAACGTGTCGCGCTCGGTGCCGAATCCCTCGTAGCTTCCGCGATCCGCCGGCTTGACCTGGAGGTGTTCGCCCCTGGCGATCAGGTCCTTGCCGAACGACAGGCGGTCCTCGTCATAGCGCACGCCCTGGGCCAGGTCGGCGGGCAACGCGCGGGGATCGATCCTTAGAATTCGAAGGGTTTCGGCGGGCGTCTCGTCGCCGCGGAACACGCCTGAGACTTCGGGGTTCTGCTGCTCGACCATCGTGCAGGCCAACGGAAGCCCCGCGAAGAACAAGCCGCGGATCGGACCCCCTTGAGCGGCCAAGAGCCGGGCGGTCTTGAGCTGGTGAACCAGCCGGGCGAAGACCGCCGCCCCCCCGGCAGGGTCGAGTCGATAGCTGAGTCCCAGGACGGTGATTCGTTCCTGCCGGATCCATCGTTCGATGGCTCGGAGGTTGCGGGGGTCCTGGGGTTGGTTGAAGGCCTCCGACAGTTCCGCATCCACGGACGCGACTTCGTACCCGCAGTCGGTCAGGAGCTGTTCGATCGAGCTGACGCCGAGCGTATGGGCGTCGACGGCCGGCCTCGCCAGCCCGAAACGATCGGTCCTTGCCGCCTCGAACCGCACGTCCGTTCCTCCGCCGCATGCTCCCACCAGCGATCAGACGCTCCGGCTGCGCCCGACCAGCGGCAGCAGCTCGTCTTGCGGGTACATCTGCTTGAAGGCGCGGTAATAGAACAACTCCTCTTTCGAGCGAACAAACACTCCGTCGGCGATCTCCCGCTGGCGCTCGTATTCTCCGTCGCCGATCTGGCGCTCGGCGAACTCCGCCAGCTTTTCGCCCAGGCCGGAGCCGGCGGCAAACTTCGATTTGGTCCGCCACGCGATGTTTGGCGGGAGAAGGTCCGCGGCCATCAGCCGGAGAATCCATTTCTCGCTGCGTTCGGGGCCGTGCTGCTTCAAGGCCAGGCGAATCCTGAAGGCATAATCCACCATCCGCACGTCGAGGAACGGCACCCGGACCTCCAGGCCATGAGCCATGCTCATCCGGTCACACCGTTGCAGATTGGTGTTGTGCAAAGCGCGGGTGATGTCCAACAGCTCCGCGTCGAGCGCCTCGGTGTCCAGGCCCTTCAGATACTCGTAGCCCGCGAACAGCTCATCCGCGCCTTCGCCGGAGAGGGCCACCTTGACGTGCTCGCCGGCCAGCTTGCAGAGAAAGAAGTTGGGGATGGCGCTGCGGACCAGGGCACAGTCGAAGGATTCCAGGTAGTAAATGATCTCGGGCAAGGCCGCGATGGCCTCGCGGATGTCAAATCGGCGCTCATGGTGACGGGCACCCAGGAACTCCGAGACCTGCCGGGCCGGCGGACCGTCCTCGCTGTCCTCCGTACCGACCGCGAACGTGTCCAACGGGTGTTTGTGCCGGCGGGCCAGGGCGGCGATGACGCTGCTGTCCAGTCCCCCGCTCAGGAACACGCCCACCGGAACATCCGCGATGAGCCGCTTGCGGACGGCGTCCTCGAGCCGCGCGCGGACGCCGTCCCTGGCTTCGCCCGCCGCGCCCACGTCGGTGCGGGTCGGCTGAAGATGGTAGTAGCGCTTCAGACCGGTACGGGTGTGGAAAACGTGACCCGGAGGAAACTCGGTGATGTTCTCCGCGCGTCCGGAGAGCGCTTTGATCTCCGACGCGAACGCGGTTGCCCCCCGGATCTCGCCAACGTACAGCGGCTTGATGCCCAGCGGGTCCCGGGCCAGCATCAGGTCGGCGCCGTCGGCCAGGGCGAAGGCGAACATCCCGTCCAGTTTCGGGACCCATCGCTCGGGAGGTTCACCCGACTGGGCGAGGCCCAGGATGGCCTCGGTGTCGCTCTGGGTACGGAGAGATGCGTCGTCCATCGCCGCCCGAAGGTGGCGGTAGTTGTAGATCTCGCCGTTGTACGTGATGTGCATGCGCTCCCGGACACCGCTCATCGGCTGGGCTCCGCCGTTCAGGTCGATGATGGCCAGGCGGGTATGCCCGAACGTGTGATGCCGGTCGTGCCAGAGGCCCCTGCCATCGGGGCCGCGATGCCCGAGCACTTCCACGAGCGGAGCGATGGCGTCCGCAGCGTCGCCGGTCGTGATACCCATGATTCCGCACATCTCATGTCCTTCTGTCGTTACCTCGCCGTCGATAGCGGAGGCTCCGATGCCTGCGATGTCCGAGCCGACGGGTTGTCCGGCCCGCCCGGCATCGGACTGGCCGCCGGTTCGGCGCCCATCACCAGGAAACGGATGTCCTTGACCGACATACCCTGGATTCCCAACCGCTCCACCGTCCTGCCTTGCGCCCAGTAGTCCACGCCGTGCATCACGGAGGCGAGGCGGATGATGGACCGGATCGTGGGCGTCGGGACGTTCAGCATCTCGCCGATGGAGGCAATGGGAACCAGGCTTGCCGGCACGTCCTCGGTGATGTATCGGTGCTCGATCCGGCGCGGGGCCCGGATGCCGAAGTAGCCGGCGTTGGCCTTCATGGCGTCGTGCAGGGTTTTCCCCGCCGCGTCGTAGGCCAGATAGAGCCACTCGCGAGCGGTGTTGGCCCGGATGCCGAGAGCGGCGGCGACGGCCACCCGCTCCTCGTCGATGGCCTCCAGGACTCGCGCCACCGCCGGAGTCACACCCTCGATATAGTACTCGAAATCGCCGTGGGTATCCTCGATCCGGCCGGCGTTCAGGAGGGTGATAGCCGGGTGGAACACCGCGCCGATGTTGTTCAGGCTGGTCTTCAGGACGTTGTCGCCCGGGATGAACTGAGGCAAGGCCTTTCGAATGACGGGCAGGATGTCGGTGATGTGATAGGTCGGCAAGGTCGCCAGCGGCACGGAATTCTTGATGCTGAAGATGTGGACCTGTCCCGGATTGGTCGCACGGGCCGCGTAGAGCAGCGTCTCGGCTTCCGCGATGTACGGGTGAGCGTGCGGATTGATTTTCCGGATGACCGTGTGGACCTCGAAGGCGCCTCCGGTTCGTCCCGGGTTGAGCACCAGGATTTGGCCGTCCTTGATGTGGGGGGCGATGATCTCGGCCATCTCGCGATGGCCGGTCGCGGGGACCACGATCATCAAGACGTCGCAGTTATCCATGGCCTCGGCGGGATCGGCGGTGGCGGCGTTCAGGGCCGCGAAACCGCTGACTTCGCCGTCCACGTCGATCCCGCCGCGGGCACGAACGGCCTCGATGCGGCCGGGCGTCCGGTTAAACAGGTTGACCTTGCAGCCGGTGACCGCCAGGTGCGCCGCCATCGCCATACCGCCGTGCCCGGCCCCGAGAACGCAGAACGTCGGCATGCCCTCCCCCGCGGCGATCGCACCCAGGGGCTCTTCGGCGGCGGCGATCCGCTCGATGACTTCGCGGCCGGAGCCGGCCTGGAGCATCCACTCGACAAAGCCCTGCATCTCGCACAGCCGGGCGATGCGGCTGAGTACACGGAGGTACAGCGCGTGCGTCTGGGGAGGACCCAGGATCACCATGATCACGTTGGCCCCCTGGGTCCCGTTCCAGGGCACGCCGTCTCGCGACAGGCCGATGGCCATGACCAGTTGCTTGCAGGCATTGGTGGAAGCGTGCGGGATGGCGATGAATCGCGACCCGACGGGAAAGAGGACCGAGCCCGCACGTTCCCGCGTGGCGATGTCCTTGAGGGCCGGCTCCGCGTCCACGTGCCTGAATTCCACGAGCGCGGCCACCAGCCGGGCAACGGCCTGTTCGCGATTGCAGGCGACCAGGTCGGTCACCACAGTCTCTGGGACCAGCGTGCCGGCAATCGTCATGCTGCGCTCCTCTCTCGGTCGCCGAGCGGGACGTTGGTGGGCCTGGGGCCGGGCGCGGCGAGCCTCATCTATATTCTATATGACCGGCCGCGCTTCCGCCGGGGTATTTCCCAGAGCTGCGTCCGGAGAACCGAAGCGGCCGAACCACAGGGCCAGCGTGGGCAGGATCAGGAGGTTCAGCAGCGTGGAGGTGATCAAGCCGCCGAGGATGACCACGGCCATCGGGCCTTCGATCTCGCGGCCCACCTCGCCGGTGCCCAGGGCGATGGGCAGCAGGCCGAGGCCGGTCACCAGCGCGGTCATGAGGACGGGCATGAGCCGCTCCGACGCTCCGCGGACCGCCGTCGGCAGGCCCCAGCTCATGCCCTCGCGATCGACGAGGTGCTCGTAGTGCGAGATCATCATCACCGAGTTCCGCATGGTGATGCCGAACAGCGTGACGAAGCCCACCAGCGACCCGATGGACAGAACGCCGCCGGTGGCGTAGACCGCCAGCACGCCCCCCACAAAGGCGAGCGGCAGGTTGACCAGGACGAGCATCAAGTTCTGCCATCGCCGGAAAACGTTGGCCAGCAGCAGCACGATGCCGACGCCCGCGAGGCCCGCGTGCAGCAGCAGTTCGCGCTCGGCCTCGGCCCGCTCCTCGGCCGCCCCAGCGAACACGGCGTACATCGCTTCGGGCATCCGCAGGCGCGCGACCTTCTGCTTGGCCTCCACGACAAACCCGGCGAGGTCGCGGCCCTGGACGTTGCACGTGACCGCCTGCCGGCGACGGGCCCCATCGTGCAGGATCATGTAGCGGCCGGTCCGCGGGAAGACATCGGCCAGCTCGGCCAGGCGGACCGTCGTGCCGGCGGCGTTCCGCAGCAGCAGCGACTCGAGATGTTCGGGTTCGCTCCGCAGCTCGGGTCTGAGGATCACGGTCACGTCGAACACGCGGTTGCCCTCGTAGGTCTGGGCCACCGTGGTGCCCTGAAACGCCGCCTGGATGCCCTCCAGCACCTCCACGGGCGTGAACCCGAAATCCCGCAGGCGCTCGGGGCGCAGGCGGGCGATCATCTGCGGTGCCCCCGGCGGCGAGGCCACCCGCACGTCGGCCGCCCCACGGATACCGGCGATGAGCCCGGCGATCTCGTCGGCCTTGGCGTCCAGCGCATCCAGATCGTTGCCGTACAGATTGACGACGACGTTGGCCGTCTCGCCGGTGATGGTCTCGCTGATACGATCGCCCAGGAACGTCAGCACCTCCGTGCTGAGGCCGGGATACGTCTCCAGCAGTCGGCGAATCTGCACCTGCACATCCGCCTGGACGGCGCCCGGCGTATCGGCTTTCAGTTCCACGTGGATCTCGGCCCGGTGCGGCCCCCACGGGTCCTCGCCCAGTTCCGCCCGGCCGGCCTGCTCCTCGGCGGTCTCGATGGCCGGCTGCCCGTTCACCCTCACGTTTTCGAGCAGGTCCAGCGATATTCGCTGGCCGATCCGCATCATCTCCGGCAGCGACGTGCCGGGAGCCGCGGAAATCTGGATGACGAAGTGGCCTTCGCGGAATTCGGGCAGGAACTCCTCGCCGAAGCGACCCATCATGCCGGCCGTCATGAGCACCAGGGCGACGGCGAATCCCATCACCGCCCGGGGCCAGCGGCTCAGCCCACCCAACAGCCGCTGGTAACCGGCCTTCAGCCCGCGAATGAAGAACGGCTCGCGGGCCCAGGCGGTCGCCCGGGGCAGCAGCACCATCGACAGGGCCGGCGTCACCGTCAGGGCGACCCCGAGCGAGGCCAGGATGGCCAGGATGTACGCCACGCCGAGCGGAGCGAACATGCGACCCTGCAGGCCCGACATCGTCAACACCGGCACGAACATCATCACGACCACGAACGTGGCGTAGACCACCGCGCTGCGGACCTCGAGCGAAGCGTCCAGCACGACCTGGAACACCGGCCTCGGGCTGCCCAGGGCGCGGTTCTCCTTGAGCCGGCGGAAGATGTTTTCCACGTCGATGATGGCGTCGTCGACTACCTCGCCGATGGCGATGGCCAGGCCCCCCAGCGTGATCGTGTTGAGCGTCACGCCGAACCTATCGAGGATGATGATGGCCACCAGCAGCGACAGTGGGATCGCCGTGATCGAGATCGCCGCCGTCCGCAGGTTGAACAGGAACAGGAACAGCACGACCACCACCAGGATCGCCCCGATGAACAACGATCGCCTCATGTGGTACAAGGCGTTCTCGATGAACGTCGCCGGGCGGTGCATACGCGGGTAGACGTGGATTTGCTCGGCGTCGAACAGGGGCCGCATCTCGGCGATGGCCGCCTCGACCGCCCGCGTCACTTCCATGGTGTTCGAGCCGTACTGGCTGAGCAGCTTGACGAGCACGCCCGGACGACCTTGGATCATCGCGTCGCCGAACTTGGATTCGGCGTCCACGACGACGCCGGCCACGTCCTTCAGGCACAGGTTCGAGCCGTCGCGGGCGGCCACCACCGCCTGACCCAGTTGCTGCGGCGTGACCGACTGGCCCTCCGATTGCAGCACGACCCGCTGGTTGACGGTGTCGATGAAGCCCGCGCCCCGCGTGCCGGTGGCCTTGCGGGCCGCGGCAATGACGTCGGTGACGGCCAGCTTGTGGGCCAGCAGCTTCTCGGGATCGACCTGGACTTGCAGTTGGCGCACCTCGCCACCCATGACGCCCACGTCGGCGATGCCCGGCACCGCCTGCAAGCGCGGACGCAGCGTCCAGTCGACGAACGTCCGCAGCTCCATCGGCGTCTTGGTGTCGGATACCAGGCCCATCTTGAGCAGGTCCATCGTCGCCGAGGTCAACGGTGTCAACCTCGGCGGCTTGACGCCGCCGGGCAGACGCTCGGCGATCGTGGCCAGTTGCTCGTTGAGCATCTGGCGGGCGATGAAGATGTCGGTCTTCTCCTTGAAGACCGCGGTGACGATCGACAGGCCCTGGATCGACTGCGAACGGACCGACTCCAGGTTCATCACGCCCTGGACCGCGCTTTCCACCGGGCCGGTGACCAGGGCCTCGACCTGCTCGGGCGACAGGCCCGGCGCCTCGGTCTGGATCACCGCCTGCGGCTGCACAAAATCGGGGAAGACGTCCAGTTTGGCGTTTTGGGCCACGTAGACGCCGTACGCAACCAACGCGCAGGCCAGAACCACAACCAGCCCGCGTGCCCGGATCGACGACTCAACGATCCCCTTCAGCATGGCAACCTTGAACGGAGGAGTTCTCTCGTTGCAGTTTTCTCATACGAGTTGCAGCTCGACCACGTGCGGAGAGTCGTAGCGGCCGGCGCCCTCGCCGGCCGTTCGGGCCGGAAAGACGTCCGGCGTGGGCGCCGGACGCTACCACCACGGGCACGAAACTCGTCTGGAATCCGTATCACATAGCGCTTCGCAGTCCCGGCACCGCGCTTATTCTTCCTCTTCCTCCCCCCCACCGGCCTGGGATTTCAGTTCTTGGGACAGCAGCGACTGGGCCGCCCGCACCACAACCGAATCGCCGGCCGACAGCGTACCCGCCGGAGCGAACCAGCCGCGCGGCGTCAGCCGATGCCCCCCTACCTCCCGCCGGGTGAACTGTTCCTCGCCGGATTTCACGTACACCCAGGCGGCCCCGACGTAGCGGACGATCGCCCCGCTCGGCACGACCACGCCTTGCACCGGATCGCCCGGCAACTCCAGGTGAGCGGTCACCGGCATTCCGGGTTGAACGGACAACCCGCCCGGCGAAAAGGCCAGGACGAGCGTCTGCCCGCCGGTCAGCGGGTCAACCGCCGGCGCGATCGTCAGTGTCTCCCCAACGATCGGCAGGTCTTCATGGCCGTTGACGACCAGGCTGACCGATGTCACGTTCGCGATGCTTCGGCCCGCCGG
>JACQVT010000929.1 GCA_016209665.1 Planctomycetota bacterium
GTCCACGAGATCGACAAGCCCGGCAACATCGAGACCGTCCGCTACTGGGACGTCGACGGCGACGGCCGCGTCGAGGTGGTGCCCAACGCCGCCGACAAGATCGTGGTCTACAAGCTCGTTCGCGATGCCGCCGGCAAGCCAGCGGGCAAGTTCGAGAAGACGCAACTCCACCAGGGCGGCATCGGCCACGGCCTGGGCTACGGCGACATCAACGGCGACGGCCGCGGCGATTTCGTGGGCGTCGGCGGCTGGCTCGAATGCCCCAAGGAGGGCCTGAAGGGCCAGTGGGCCTGGCATCCCGAGTTCAAGTTCGGCATGACCAGCGTGCCCATCCTCGTCTACGACGTGGACGAGGATGACCTGGCCGACCTGATCTTCGGCGCCGGCCATCCCTACGGTTTGTGGTGGTACAAGCAGGGCAAGGACGCCGACGGCAAGCGCGGCTGGACGAAAAACGACATCGACCCCGACCGCTCGCAGTACCACGACATGACGCTGGCCGACGTCGACAACGACGGCAAACCCGAACTGGTCACCGGCAAGCGCTACCGGGCCCACAACGGCCGCGACCCCGGCGCCAGCGACCCGATCGGCGTGTATTATTTCAAGATCGACAGGGGCAGATTCCGGCGGGTGACGCTCGACTACGGCCCGGCCGACAAGACCGCCGGCATGGGCCTGTTCTTCTGGGTCGCCGACGTCGACGGCAACGGATGGAAGGACATCGTCGCCCCCGGCAAGAGCGGACTGTATCTGTTCAGGAACATGGGAGCACTGAAGAACCGGTCTGACGGCCGTGAGAAGTGAGACCCGCCTTCGGCGGTGAGAGGTGAGATGGGAGCGATCGGGTGGTGGCTTCGCGCATCTCACTTCTCCCGCGCCGCGGTCTCACGGTTTCCGGTCTCACGCGAAGCGGTTTGACACGGAGTGGTCTCTATGGATCGCGTCAACGTTGGGCTCATCGGCACCGGGTTTATCGCCGACATTCACGCCGCCGCCTTGGCCATGCTGCCCGAGGCGAAGGTTGTCGCCGTCGCCTCGCCCACGCCCGGCAAGGCAAATAAGTTCGCCGAGAAACGCGGCATCCCCAAATCGTTCGAGGACTACCGCGATCTGCTGGCCCTCAAGGAGATCGATCTGGTCAATCTCTGCGTACCGAATTACCTGCACTGCCAGGTGGCCGTCGACGCCGCTAAGGCCGGCAAGCACGTGGTGTGCGAAAAGCCCCTGTGCCGCACGCTGGACGAGGCCGACCGCATGATCGCCGCCTGCCGCGAGGCCGGCGTGCTGCTGATGTACGCCGAGGAGCTGTGCTTCGCCCCCAAGTACGTCCGGGCCAAGCAGCTCGTGGATGAGAAGGCCATCGGGCGGGCGTTCCTCGTCAAGCAGTCCGAGGAGCACTACGGCCCGCACGAGCCGTGGTTCTGGGACGTGACCAAGTCCGGCGGCGGCGTGCTGCTCGACATGGGCTGCCACTCGATCGAGTACGCCCGCTGGGTGTTCGGCAAGCCGGCCGTCAAGTCGGTGACGGCCACGATGGGCACCTACGTCCACAAGGCCAAGACCCGCGGCGAGGACCACAGCCTGTGCATTGTCGAGTACGAGGGCGACCGCCTGGCCCTCGCCGAGAACTCCTGGGCCAAGGAGGGCGGCGTCGACGACCGCTGCGAAATCTACGGCTCGGCCGGCTTCACTCGGGCCGACCTGCTCCGCGGCTCATCGCTGCTGACCTACAGCCGGCAGGGCTACGGCTACGCCGTCGAGAAGGCCGCCACCACCGCCGGCTACACCTTCACGATGTTCGAGGAAGTCTGGAACTACGGTTTCCCCCAGGAAATGCTACATTTCTGCCGTTGCGTCCGCGGCGAAGAAAAGCCCCTCGAAACCGGCGAGGACGGCTGCGAAGTCCTCAAGATCATCCTCGCCGGCTATCACAGCGCGGGCACCGGCCGCCGCATCGACTGGCCCTACACGCCCCCCAGCGTCGAAAAACCCATCGACCTGTGGCGCAAGTAGCCAAGAGACAGGTATCATACGGATTCCATCTGGACCTCGTGCCCGCGATGGTAGCGTCCGGCGCCTCGCCGGACGTCTTCCCATGCCGAACTCACCGGCGAGGGCGCCGGCCGCTACGGCTCCACGCACGGGGTCGAATCGGGACTCGTATCAGGTCGCACGATCGCGATGGGTCCGGACGTGAACGACAGCGACGAGTTCGTCAGCGAGCCGATCGAGCCGCGGCCGGGGCGCTTCGATGCCGCGGCCATGGCCCGGGGCGAGCCGGGTTTGCCCGCCGATTTCACTTGGCGAGGCCGGCCGTACACCGTGGGCCGACTCCTGGCCACGTGGAAGACCAGCGGGCTGGACGCGGGGGACCTGTACCTGCGCCGGCACTGGTACCGTATCCAGACGACCACGGGGGAACAGATGGTGCTCTACTGCGAGCGCCACCCGCGGAACCGCGGCAAGCCGAAGGCCCGCTGGTGGCTCTACACCATCAGGCGGTGATGGCCGTAGGTCCGTCCCCCGGAAGCCCGTTCATACACCAGCCCCTGGGCGATGGTGCCGGGGATGTTCACCTTGCCGGCCGCCGCCAGCGGTCCGGCGTCGAACGGCGCGATCCGCTGGCCGGCGATCGCGCTGACCCGCGTGAGCATGTTGCCCGTCCGCCCCTGCCGCACGGCGCTGATCCACAGTCCATTGCCGTCGAATGGAGTTGTATCAGTCAATCAGCGTCACGCAGGCTTGAAGGGCCGAGCCGAGCGTCAGGCCGCCTCATGAGGGGCTTCGGCCAGCGCCCAGGTGCTCGAGGGAGGCCGGCACGAGCATGGCGGTGAACTCGTCGGTGTCGGGAGCGGACTTGATGGGTCGGGCGGGAACGCCGGCCACGGTGGTCATGGGATCCACGTCGCGAGTGACCACCGCCCCGCCCCCGACGATCGCGTCGTAGCCGATCCGCAGGCACTGCAAGACGGTGGCACCGATGCCCACGAAGGCGCCGGCCTCGATCGTCACCCGGCCGGCGATCCGGGCTCCGGGACAAACGTGGGCCGCCGTGCCCACCATCGTCTCATGGTCCACGATGCACCCGGTGTTCAGGATGACGGAGTCCCCGATCTGGCAGTGGGCGCAGGCCAGCGCACCAGCGGCAATGACGATATTTCTGCCAAGGGTCACGTTGTGAGCGAGGTTCGCGGACGGATGGATGGCGTTGATGAGTTCGAAGTCGGCCGCCTCGACCTCGTCGGCAAAGCCGCGGCGCGTGCCGTTGTCGCCGATGGCAATGACCGCCGACACGATCCCCTGGGCTCGCAGGCTGGTCAGGACCCCGAGGTCGCCCAGGATCGGCAGTCCGTCCATCCGCCGGCCGTGCAGGGCTGGATTCGAGTCCAGGAAGCCCACCGGGCGATACCGGCGGGCGGACAGCAGGATGTCCAGCACCACCCGGCCGTGGCCGCCGGCGCCGACGATCACGCAGGGCGTTCGAGAGTCGTTCGCGTTCGTGTTCAGCACCACCTGTTCTTTATCGGACGGGGCTGACCAGCCCTGAACCTTTTTCGCCCCCGATTCGTACCTAAGTCAATGGGTGCGTCAGCAATACGGAGGGGCCGGCCCGGCCTGTGGATACCATTCCCATCGATTCGTAACTGGCGCGGGCACAACGACCTACCGATGATAACGCCACGCGACGTTGACCGGGCACGCCGAGTGATGTCAGGGGCCGGGCGGGCCTGGGTGGAGGCATCGGGGCGGGTCGCCCTCCGTTGACCGCTGCTTGAGATGAGGCGTATAGTACCGGCTGGCCGCAAGTCCCGGTAAGCACGCCGGCTACACCGGTCGGGCCGGTGGAACCCTCGAAGGTTGAGGCAGATGACGAGCGATCAGACCGAGACTCCCTCGCCCCCTTCCCCGACGGTAAACCGCAACCCGGCGCTCCGCGCGGCGACAGAAGCGTTCCGCAACGGAGCCTTTCTCGTCTGTCTGGTGCTGATGCTGACCCTGGCCGGCGGCTACCAGGCAATGGTCAGCGCGAGCGGGACGAAGCTGACCAAGAAGCCGGTACCCCTGCGCAGGCCCCTCAAGCTGTTGGACACGACCCGGCTGACCCCGTACGAACTGCGCCACGCGGGAGACATCAAGGCAGAAATCCTGGACGCCCTGGGCACTCGGGAGTACATCGAATGGACGCTGGAGGACACGTCAATCGGGAAGAACCTTCCCGAGCGGCTGATCCATCTCTTTGTGACCTACTACACGGGCACGCCCGGACAGGTGCCGCACGTGGCGGAGGAATGCTATAAGGGCGGCGGCTACCGGGCCTTGGGTGAGGACCTGGTCGAGGTGCCCATCCCCGAGCTGCAGCAAACCATCTCGGTCAAAGTGGTGACGTTCGAGCCGCCGGTCTTCCAACGGCGGGAGAGCGCGGTCGTCATGTACGTCTTCCACACCAACGGCCGTTTCGCTCCCGACCGGCGGGTGGTCCGCACGATCCTCAACAACCCGCGGGACGAGCACGCCTATTTCACCAAGGTCGAAATCAGCTTCGGGACGTCGGAGGCCTGCCCGCCCCGCGACCAGGCGATCGAGGCGGGCAAGCGATTCCTGCAGAAAGTGATCCCGATCCTGGTAAGGGAGCACTGGCCGGACTGGGCCGCCGTCAAGCAGCAGGAAGAGGCCGAGAAACAGGAATAGGAAATCATGGCACAACGACTGAACAAAAAGCTGGTGGTGACGCTGACCTTCGTGGGCATGGCGGTCATCGCGGGGGCGGGGATTCTGCTGGTGTACTCGCTGCCGGGGCGGGACCCGGCGCCGATGGCCGAGAAGGCCCAGCAACTGGCGGACGAGAAGGATTACGAGACCGCAAGCAAGTATTACGCCAAGGCGGCCGGCCGGGCCATGTCCGTGGGCGACAGCGCCAGCGCCAACAGCTACCTGGTCAGCGCGGGCGAAATGGGCCTGATGGCGGGCGATCAGGGCCTGGCCATGGACCACTGGCGGCGGGTCCTTCTGAACAACCCCCAGCACGAAGTGGCCCAGCAGAAGATCGTCGAGCTGCTGATGGAACAGGCCCAGATGTACGGAACGCAATGGTGGCGGGAGGTCCAGAAGGAGGCGGAGAAGCTGTGCGAGGTCACCCAGAGCGCCAATCTGGTGGGACTGCACGCCCTGGGACGGGCCCTGGTCGATGCGGGAACCCCGAGCCGCGCCGATCTGGACAAGGGGGAGGAACTGCTGGAGATGGCCTTCCACCGCGATGAGGGCAACCCCAAGTACGCGGAAAGCCTGTCCGTACACTACGTGCGGAAGTCGCTGCGAGCGACCGGCAAGGACCAGCCGCCCGAAGCCGCCAGTCCCGAGGGCCCCAAAGAACCCATCGATCCGGCGGCCTGCCTGCAGAAGGCCACCGACGTCTACGAGACGCTCATGAAGGCCCTCGAGAAGAACCCCCCGGCAGACGCCTCGGTGACCACGACGGCCTGGCGCAAGCGGGGACAGTTCTACATGCTGCTGCGCGAGGTCCACCAGGCCGAGCTGCAGCAGAAACTGGAGCAGCGGGCG
The DNA here is from genome assembly GCA_016209665.1 of Planctomycetota bacterium. GTDB lineage: Bacteria > Planctomycetota > Phycisphaerae > UBA1845 > PWPN01 > JACQVT01. The sequence continues at coordinate 5,563 of JACQVT010000929.1, forward strand.
GGACGGACGGAACTGGAAGGCCTGCAGGCGAAGGTCAAGGCCCACTCGGACGAGGCCCTGCGGTGCCTGGAGACGGCGTTGAAGACCTCGCCCCAGGACGCCGAAACGCTGGTTTTGGTGGGGGCGTACTGGCGAACCATGACCTCGACGGCAGTGGATGCGGCGGAGCGCAAGCAGGAGCTGGACGGCTTTCAGGCCAAGGCGGAGTCGTACTTCAAACAGGCCGTCCAAGCCGATCCGGACAGCTTCGACGGCTACCTTCAATTACAAGACATCTACATGCGGCAGGGCGAGACGGCCGCCGGCCGGCGCGACAAGGCCGACATGATCGCCAAGTTCCAGAAGGCGGACCAGACGCTCGAGGAACGGGCGAATCGACCGGCCGGGACCGGCATCTACCTCTGGCGCAACAAGGCCTATAAGGCCGTGGTACGATGGCAGTTGTTCCAGCTCAACGCCCTGCGGATTGAGCGGGTGCGGCAACTGTCGGGAGACCGGGCGGCCGAGGAGGTCAAACCGCTCTTCGATCGGCTGCGACAGATTCGGCAGGACTTCGTGGCCGATGCGGCCGGCGGACAGAAGGACCCGCGGGCCCTGTTCATGAAGGCCCGGCTGGAGATGCTGGCGGGGGACGGCCCGAGCCGGTTCGCGGCCATCCAGACGCTGCGGGAACTGCAAGACCTGGTGGACCCGGGCGATCTGTGGGTGCGAACGAAGCTGCATCTGGCCGACCTCTGCCTGCAGATCGACGAGCCGGGACCGGCCATCGAGGCCTTGCAGGGGGTCATCAAGCTTTATCCGAACATGGATGCGGCCTTGGGGGCGCTGGCCAAGGCCCTGGCCACGGTACCGGACCGCGAGGCCGAGGCCGAGGACGCCGCCAATCGGGCCCGGGCGATCAACCCGGCCAATCCCGACGCCCGCGAGGCCCTGTTCCGAATCTACCAGAAGCAGAAGAACTGGGCGAGACTGCAAGAGCTTCAGACGGAAGTGGCGCCGCTACAGGCCGACAAGGACAAGAAAATCCTCCAGATCAGCCTCGACCTGGCCCAGGCCCTCGACCCGGACCACAGGAATCCCGAACTGATCGCCACCGCCCAGGCGGCGCTGCGCGAGGTGTTGAACGAGGACCCGTCGAACCTGCAAGCGCTTCGGACGTTGATCACGACGTTGGTGCAGGATGGCTCGAAACAGGACGAGATCAAGGAGTTGCTGGCCAAGGCGATGGCGGACGTGGACCGTAGGCTGAAGGAGGCCGCCGCGGCCACCCAGCCGAGCGAATCGGCGACCAAGCAGTTGCAGGCCATCAGGAGCAACGTCGAGTTGCTGGGCGTGTTGGCAGACCCCAACACCTCGCCCGAGGAGAAGCTGAAGCAGACCGAGGCGATCATTCGGCAGGGGACCGACCCGTTCCTGGTGGCGATCGACCTGTACCGCCTGTACCTCGGCGCACCGGGCCACGAGCTGGACGCGATCAGCCAACTGAAGGAAGCACAGCGGCTCAAGCCCGACGATCCCGGCGTCGTGGAACTGTTGTTCCGGGTGGCGATCAGTTCGCTGAAGGACAAGGATGGCAAGGAGATCGTCAAGCCGGATTGGGGGCTGGCCCAGCAGATGGTCAAGCGGGCGGTCGACCTGGGGATCGACCGCTCGGGGGGGCACTACTACCAGGGGCAGTTGCTGTTCGCCCGAACCGACCTGCCGGACAACCTCGCCCAGGCGGAAAAGGAGTTCCGCGAGGGTCTGAAGACCTTCCCGCTGCACTCGGCGGGATACGCCTGGCTGGGCCGGACGCTGGCCGCCCAGGAGCGGATGAACGAGGCCCAGCAGGCCCTCGAGCAGGCCCTCTCTCTGAATCCCCGCAACGGGATGGCGGCCATGTACCTGGCCGTGATGGCCGAGACCAGGGGCGACATGGAGGCCAAGCAACGCTATCTGGAAATCTGCCGCGAACTCAACGTCGGGTCCGACTGGGTCAAGCAGCAACTCCAAATCCTGGAGGACCTGGAGAATCCCCAGCAGGGGATCGTCCGCCGGGAAGAACTCCGCAAGAGCGACCCGAAGGACGCGGCGAACCTGGAACAACTCGCCCACCTGTACCGCAAGGCCGGCAGGATGGACCAGGCCCGGCTGGTGATGGCCGAGTGCCTCGCGCTGGAACCGCAGAACCTGGATCTGCTGCAACGCTACGCGCAGTTCCTTCGGGACCCCGAGGCCCCCGATTATGAGCAGGCGGAAGCGGCGATCCGCAAGACGCTGGACGGCCTTCCCGCCTCCGACAAGGCGCACAAGGCGGCGGTCCAACTGCTGCTCGGTGCTCACCTGGAGGTGCTGGCCCTTCGCAAGGTGCCCAACGCACCCAGGCAGGAGGTGATCGACGCCGCCTTTGACGCGGCGGCGGAGATGTCTGACGCCTCGAGGATTCTGCTGGATATCTCCAACCATTTCCGCCGATCCGGAAACGCGGCAAAGGTCGAGGAATACATCCGCAAGGCCATCACGAACGCCGAGCGCGACGGCGACACGACCTTGGAGCGGCAGGCCCGCGAGAACCTGATGGAGATGATGCTGCAGCTCAGGGCCGTCAAGTCCAGCGACGAGGTCCTCAAGGAGATCCAGGCCTACCGGGCCAAGTTCAACAACCCGGTCGGGCTGTTGGCGCTCAGCGAGCACGCGACCATCGTCGGGCGGGAAACGAAGGCGATCCAGTATTGCAGTGACTACATCACGGCCACGACCGGGGCGGAGAAGGCCCTCGGATACTACCGCCGGGCCAGCATGAATTACCGCCGCGGCGACTGGGACCTGGCGATCAACGACTTCCGCGAAGCCAAAGTGCTGGCCCCCAGTGCATTCGACTACGATCACCGCATTCTGCTGGCGAGGTGTCTGCACATCACGGGGCAAAGCGACCAGGCGGTGACGGAACTGCTGGCGATCCTCAAGGAAAACCGCCGGGTGATGCGGGCGGCCCAGGAGCTGTTCCGGATTTACATGGCCGCCAAGAAGTACGACGAAGCGGAGGCGTTCATTATCCCGGCCCAGCAGCAAGACCCGAAGTCGCCGACGTGGATTGGGCTGCTGGCGGAGGTGGCGGCGGCCCGCGGGGACCAGACCCGGGCGATTCAGCGGGCCACGGAGACGGTCGTCAACAGCAACTACTCGCCGCGTCTGCTCGACACGCTGCTGGGGATTTATCTGCAATTCAAACGCTACGACGAAATGCTCGAGTACATCAACACCAAGCTGCCGGAAGCCCTGCGCAAGGATGCGATCGTGCTCACGCGGCTCGCCGGCGTGCACCTGGCCAGGGGCGACAACGCCAAGGCGTCGGAGGTCTACGGGCAGGCGCTCCAGGCGGCCCGGGCCGACGTGGCGCCCTTCCTGTCGATCATCGTGGACTTGACGAGGTCGGCGGATCCGAACGTCGTCATGGGACTCGTGTCCCAGGAGGCCGCCAACCGTCCCGACGATCCGCTCGCCCAAACGGCCCTCTGCTTCCTGCAGCGCGATCAACTCGCCAAGACCATGCAGGAAAAGGGAAAATGGGACGACCAGGACGTCGCTCCGTTCCTCAAGGGCATTGAGGCCGCCCTCGCCAAAATCCCGAAGGACGACCCCAAGCAGGTGCCGTTGCGGATCGAGGCCCTGCAAGCGATGGCCGACGTGCAGTACCGCCACAAGCAGTTCGACTCGGCCCGCAAGACCTACGAAGAGATCATCTCGACCGCCCCCGAGGGCATCGCCGCCCGACCGGTGGCGATGAACAACCTGGCCTATCTGCTGGCCGAGGACCTGAACGACCCGGCGTCGGGCCTGCGCTACGCCGAACAGGCGAACCGGTTGATGCCCAATCAGACGAACGTGATGGACACGCTCGGCTGGTCGCTGATTCTCAACGGCCAGTACGATCGGGGCATCGCCGCTGTCCGAACCGCGGTCTACCTGGCGGGCACACTGGAGCTGGCGCAGATGGCGGCGATTCACTATCACGCCGCGATCGGGCTGGTGCGACGAAACCAGGCGCTGGCCAGGCAAGGCCGGACCACCGACGCCGAGCAGGACCTCAGTCAGGCCAAGCTGGATTGCCGGCGGGCCCACGAACTGCTGATGCTGGCCCGCACCGAAGGCGACGGACTCCTCGCCAAGATCGTCGAACTGGGCAAGCAGTTGGGCCTGACGCTGCCGACGCAGCTCCCGGCCGCCGCGGCCGCCACAACGCCGTAGATCCACCCCAGCGTGGCGGCGCGAAACCATCCTCTCCGATCGTCCGGGGAGACCCCAGACAGGCCGGCCTGGGGGGGCTGGCAACAGGTCTGGCCAAGAGCGGCGAGAAACACCGCCCGATCCGTCGGCCCCGGACGGCAACTGAGCCTTGGTGACTCCCAACGGCGGAGTTGTCCGGACCAACGGCCCGACGCCATGACCGGTACCTGTCTCTCGGCACCATCGGCACTTACGTTACCACCCGACGCCGACGTACGAGCCGATATGCCCGCGGCTTGGGGCGTTTGCCTCATGCCGGTCGACTGGTCGACCATTTACTTTTTACAGATTCCTTTCGTGATTGGTTTGCCTACCGGAATAATCTGGAGTATATAGAGACGTAGAGCGTTGATGTCGATGCCGACATAGCTCGTGTAGTTCACATA
>JACQVT010000122.1 GCA_016209665.1 Planctomycetota bacterium
GATTCAACGGGCGGGGACTAGCTGCGACCAGATCGTCCCATGCCCGACACCAATCGACGCCGTTCATCTCGCCGCGGTACAGCAGGTCCAGCCGTAGCCGATACGCGCGAGTAGCTGCCGCCACCTGGTCCGCGGCGTAGAACTGTCCATCGATGCGGATTGAGCGAATGCCCGGACACAGCAATCGGTCCAGAACCGGGAGTGTGCCTACATCGTGCCCCATCAGCAAGTGGTTGCGACAATGCTGGTCGGCGACCACGGGCCGCAGTTGTCCCGTCCGATCCCGCAGACCGAACTGGACGTGCCGGCAGAGACCACGGCAAACGTCCTTGCGGCCGAGCGGCGACGCATACATGGCGATCAGACAATGATCCATCAACATGCCGGCGATCGGACCGTGGGCGTGCATCTCCAGCGGCATCGGCGGATCCATCGCCAGTTCGCAGATGTCGGCGAACCCGGCTTCATGAGAGAGCACAGCCTCACCGGCTCCCAACTCGGCGAGCAGACTCAGACCGGCGCGATTGAGCAGGTTAAACCCGTGGTCGGCAATGAGCGTGGCTCCGGGACAGCGGCGGCGAGCCAGGGCGAGTGTCCCCAGGTGGTGCACGAGAACCATATCCAGCCGCGACTGCGTCTGTTCCAGCATCCAGGCCGTCTCGGCCCACTCTCTGGCCAAGGTGATTCTGGGCGTGCACAGGCCGACGCGGACACCGCGTTGGTGGGCATCGTCCATCACCGCGATCATCCGTGGCAGGGGCCAAACTGCGCCCCCGTACTGGGTCCGTTCCGCGGCGATGTAGATGCGATCGGCTCCATTGTCCAAAGCCGCCCGGGCGCCTGACTCTCCGTCGACGCTGACTGCAAGCTCCACCCGTTGACCCACCGTCGTCTGAGCGGGAAAACGGTCACGGAACGAGTCAGCCTGCTCAGCCAAATCTGGTTCCCGAAACCCGTCGCCCAGGACCAGCGGCTCGCGGCAACCGGAGGGATCGAAGCAGTCGCGATGAGAACCATGGCCCAGCATGGTTAACGTCGACAACGGTCGGACCCGCTGGCGATAGGCCTGTTCCATCAACTGGCTGTTCAGGCTGTAGGCGGATGGGCATTCATAATAGGTGTCCAACGCCTGCCGGTAGGTCTTGACCAGATGGTGCAGATAGGCCGCGTCGCGCATGCGGCCCTCGATCTTCAATGAACAAATCCCAGCCTGAATCACTTCGGGCAGGTGACGAATCAACGCCAGGTCCTTGATCGCCATCAGGTGACCCTCGCTGACCGCACCCAGCGCATCGCCATCGTCCATCCGCACCAGTTGGTAACGCCACCGGCAGGGCTTCATGCACTGGCCGCGGTTTGAACTCTTCCCGAACAGCACCCCGGACATGGTGCACTGCCCGGACTGGGCGACGCACATGTCTCCGTGGACGAAGCATTCGACCTCGATGCCGGCGAGCCGGCCGATTTCCCCCATCTGGTGCAGTGTGATGTCACGGGAGGCGATGATCCGCGCGATGCCCAGCGATTTGAGTACCACAGCCTGTTCCGCATGGTGCACGTTCATCATCGTGCTGGCGTGAAGCGGCAGTTCCGGCACGAACTCACGGCCAAGCCTGACCGTCGCCAGATCCTGGACGATGACCGCATCGGCCCGCACGTCGGCAACTTGCCTGAGCAAGATCCGGACCTCGCCCAACTCGCGCTCCCCGATCAGGGCATTGACGGTTACGTAGACTCGTCGTCGGCGCGCGTGGGCCATCTCGATCGCGTCTGCCAACCCATCCAGTGAGAAATGGAAGTCGCGGCGGTGCATGCGCATGTTGAACTGCTTCGTGCTCAAGTAGACCGCGTCAGCCCCGGCGTCGAGCACGGCCTGGAAAGCCTCGCGATGGCCCGCGGGAGCGAGCAGTTCCACGCGCCGCGTCAGGCCCTGGATGTCTTCGCTCGTCGTCATCGTCGGACCCCGTCTCCTCGGCGGGTCAGTACAGGCCCAGCGTCAACCGCTTCTCGTCCCGTGGGGGCATGTGCGGGTTGCGGATACCCGGAAGGTGAAAGCTCTCTGGCGCCCCGGCGGGCGGAGTGACGAGAATCCCCTCATCTCGCTCCAGCATCCGAACGATCAGCATGGTCTCGTCGAACCGGCTGAACCGCACCCGGCCCGAGCAGCCGGTCGGCAGGGCTTGCCCGCGCTCGTCGACGACCTCCAGATGGAGCCGATCGCCGTAGGGGTAGTAGTCTAGTTGGCGCCCCGCCTGCGTGTCCAATTCGAGGCAGCAGCCGAACAGCGTGTTACCGTAGCCGCTCAGATGGACCGCGCTGGGGAACGCCTCGGTCTGCATCCGCAGCAGAAACTCCGGCGTCACCTCCATGCCGCCGTAGTGCACGCCGGCGATGCGTGACCGCTGGACATCCGTCATCGCCGCCGCCAACCGATCGAGCACCGCCGGCGTGGTGAACAGCACCTCGACGCCCTGCCGCTCGATCACCGACATCGCCTGATCGATCACGTGCTGCACGTATCGGCCGCGGGCGAAACTGCCATCCGGCAGCTTCCTGGCCCACCGCGGGTCGAAATCCACGCTGAACGGGTCCGCGCTGCCCAGCGCGTTGGCCAGACATCGGACCACCTTGCCGATGATGTGCGGACCGCTCGGCCCGACGAACAGCCACGTCGCCTTCGCGGGGAAACCCGCCACGCCGGCCGCCTCGACGAACGGGAAGACGAAGGCCTCCTCGAACTCATCCTGCCGATAGGCGGTCCAGACGCCCTCGCCGGTGGCCCCGCCCGTTTGCCCGACGATGAACCGATCCAGTCGGCCGTGGAACCGCCGCGGCACGAAATCCCGCAGGGGTCGCCCGCGCAGGTCTTCCGCCGTCGTCTCTCCGAGAAGGTGCAGGTCTTGCAGACCGTAGCTTCGCCGCCGCGGGTCGAAGCCCAGCCGCGCCGCCCGGTCGATCCAGAACGCCGATCCGGCCGCCGGATCGCAATGCAGGTTGATCGCCCGTCGCATACGCTCCGTCAGGGCGTCGCCGGCGGCGTGGTTTCGGGATGGCGGCACCTGGTTCAAGCTCCGTTCGCACGCCCGGCGAGCCGATCGCAGAACTCTACGCATCGCTGGACGACGTTCGCCTCGCGCCCGCGGAAAAAGTGGTCCGCGCCGTGCATACACACGACCTGGGCGGGGCTCGGCAGCGTCTCGGTCCATTCGGCGCTCACGCCGGCCGGCGTCGCGAAATCGCCGTCGGCGTAGATCACCAACCGGTCGAGGTCCGCCCGCCGCGGCACGCGGATATCGTGCTGCTTCAGCGTGGGGGCGATCAAAATCAGCCCCTGCGTCTGCTCGACCACCACGGTCGCCGCGGCCATTGCACCGAAGCTGTAACCGATCGCCACCATCGGCGGGTCGCACTGGTCGCGCAACCACCGCTCCGCTGCCCGGGCGTCCTCAACCATCGTCTCGTCCTGCGGGGCGCGGCCCGTCGCCCAGAACTTCGCCATCGCGGCCGCCACGTCGATCGCCGGACCCTGGCTCTCGTTGACGCCGCCGTAGTCGAACCGCAACGTCACCGCGTCCGCCGCCGCCAGTCCCATCGCGATCTGCCGCATCAGCGGGTTGTCCATGCTTCCACCCATGTACGGATGTGGGCCGACGAGCAGGCACCCAAACCGCACCGTAGCCTCCGTGTACGCCAGCTCACCCGCCAGTTGGCCGCGGGCACCCGCGAACTGGACCCGCTCCTGGATGAGTCCCGCGTTCGTCATACCTGCTCCACCTCCGCCAGCCGCCGCGGGTCGCACGGGAACTCCCGCGTGAATTCATGCAGGATGGTCGCCATCTTCATCGCCCGTTCGATGTCGCCGAACAGCTCGGCCCGGCCGCTCAGGAACAACTCCTGCGGCGGCACTCGGCCGGTGATCGCCTCCCAGAACACGTCCCGCGTCGAACGGTAGCCGAACTCCTCGACCACGCCGTCCGGCCCGCGGTGGACCGCTCGCAGCCGGCCCCGCTCGAACTGGCATACCCACTGCCCGTCGGGTTCGTCCTCGATGACAAACCGCAGCGTCGTGGTCAGGCCGGTCATCCGGGCCACCTGTGACTCGCCCACGAACCGCGGCAGGAAGCGCTCGAAGTACGCGGCACAGGGCGAGAACCCGCCGCGGGAACTCGATCGGCCGCGGCCCCAGTTCGCCGCCTGGGCGAACGCGATCAGCCGGTGAATCGCCGCCTGGTCATAAGACGGACAGTGAAGGCCCGTCGCCTGCTCTACGGCCCGCATGTTGTGCCGCTGGAAGATCGGTGTGTCGACGAAGTAGTGCCCGATCGACCGACTGACGTCGTAAAACGCCTGCTCGTGGGTATTCAGTTCCGCCCCGCCCAGGCGGGCCGGTTCCACGAACCGCCCCCCAGCGATACGGAAATAGGTTTCCATCGCCCGCTTGATCAACTGGTTCGACGGTGGATCGGGATGGGTGATGTGGTAGACCCGCCCGTCCCGGCCGGGA
>JACQVT010000898.1 GCA_016209665.1 Planctomycetota bacterium
GCCCGACGCGGTCCCCCACTTCGACCTGACCGGAATGGTTGAAGGCCACGCCCGGCAGGAAGTCCACGATGGTGTCAACGCCCTGACAAACAAAGCCTCCACCGTTCTCGAATGTTCCCGGATCTCCCAACAGGTGCTCGAAACGGACGCTCGTACCTGAAGAGGGGTTGACAATCGAAAAAGTTGCTCCCATTTCGTTGACCAGCCTAGCGCCGTGATCCAGGCGAACCGTGAGGGGTTGCGTGATCGACGCCGGGCCGGCGCTGATGAGGGTACGCCCGCTGATGAGTTTCGCGCCGGTTCCTACCATCTGGAGCTGGCCTTCGCTCCGGGTCGTGCCGGCGCCCGCCATCGCTCCCTGGTCCCAGAGCAGGCTTTGGGTGGTTTTGAGGGTCCCGGCGCCGTCGAGGACTCCGCCGGACATCTCGAAGTTCTGCGCCTCGACGTCCGCGCCGAGAATCCGCAGCGTGTCGCTTTCCAAACGCCCCTTGCCTCCGCCGATGATCCGGGCCCCGGTGTCCAGGATGTAGAACGACTTGAAGATGACCTCGGAACCCTGCACGATATCAAACGTGCCCGCGCTCAATCCTCCGCCGGCGAGTTCGATGTTGCTCTCGTTCAGGATGACCGACCCGGGGTTGTAGAACTCGACGCCGGCCGGGAAGGTGAGATCACCGGGCAGGACCCGTTTGCGGAGGACACCCTCGTTGAACACCGCGCTGGATTCACCGGTGGAGTGCCCGAAGTCCGCGGAAGTCTGCACCTCGAGTTCAGCGCCGGCGGCGTTGGTGAACGTGGCGTTGTCATTGAGAAAGATGTCACCGCCCGTCCAGACCGTTAGCCCCTCGTTGATCAGCGCCCGCTGCGAGATAGACTTGCTCTTCAGGTCGTCGGAGATGTTCAACCGCGTCCCGCTGATGGTCGTGCCCGCGCCGGTCATCTGTCCCGAGGTCCAGTCGAGCTGGTTGGTCACGGCGACGGTTCCGGGACCGGTGAGCGTCCCGCCCGCCAGTTCCACGTTGGGGATCTCGGTCCTGTCGGGCGCCTGAAAGTCGAGGGCAGCGCCGCCGATGCCGGGGATGAGGACCTTCCCCAGGCCGGTGAACTGCGTGTTGTCCTCGATCACGAACGGCAGGCTTTGGATCTCCATCACCGTGCCGGGATCGAGATTGAATTGAGCGCCATTGGCCCGCCCCGCGCTGACCCGGAGCGTGCCCGAATGCAGGTTGAGGATGCCGAGCTGCTCGAACTGTACCGGCGTGGCGGGGATCAACGAGACGCCCGGGCCGATGTTCAACCTGCCCTGGTTCTGGAACAGTCCCGGCCCCACGATGAACGACAGGTCGGTCAAAACGTCCAGCGTGGATCCAGGGTGGTTGATCCATTGCCCGTTGACGAACCGCACCCGCTTGCCGGGTTCGTTGCGAATGGCAAATTCACCGAAGTTGTTCAGCGTGGCCCCATTGAAGATCTGGGTCTCGACGAAGTTGCCGCCTTCCCAGGTGCTGCTGCCCCGCAGGTCGAGGGTATGGGCGTCGATCGTACGGCTGAGGTTGCCGCGCAGGGCGCACGAGCCGCTGACCGTGGTCACGCCGCCGCCCGTCAGCGTGCCGCGGAACCAGGTGAGGTCTCCAAACTGGTAGTCGCCGGGGCCGCTCAGCGTCGCCGGCCCGCTGATCAGCGCGTTGGCGGCGCTGAAGTGCTTGGCCGTCTCCACCACGAACGTGCCGCCGGCAAACTCGACCAGCCCGCCGCCCTGAACGTCGGTGTTCTCCTTGATGGTGAACACGCGGCTGGCGACGGTGTTGAAGCGGAGTGTGGCGTCCGTATTGACGTGGATCGCGCCGCGGTTCTGGCCCCCGCCGTCCAGTTGCAGCGTCCCCGTCGCGATGTCGATGGCGCCCAGGTCACTATTGTCGAAGAACACGCCGCTCTGGATCCGGGTGACGCCAGTGCTGTCGCCTTTGCTGAACGGGGCCTTGTTCAGGAACGTCCCGTTATTGCCGCCGATCCGTTCGTCCCGGTTCGTGGACAGCGAGACGCGGTTGTCGAACACCGACCCGTTGTTGAGCACAATGTCCCCCGAGCCGGTCCAGGACGCCGGGGCATTGGCCACCAGCGTGCGGCGGTCGAGGATCGAGTTGGTGATCCAGTCGATCGCGATCGGGCCGTTCGCTCCGACGCGCATGTCCGCCGGGACCGAACCCATCGGTGCCGCCAACGTGCCGCCGCGCCAGTTCAGCGGACCGTTGATAATGATGTCCCCGCCGGCGGTCACGTCGGTGAAGACGGTGAGCGATCCGAGATTGACGAACTCCGTGGTGGTCAGGCGCCCCGAGACGGTGACGGTCAGCGACCCGTTGGAGACGTTGCGGATCTGGACCGGTTGAACCGTGATCTGCACGGCGGCGCCGTTCAGGTCCACCTCGTCGTCGGGCCCCGGAAACGGCGGGCACTGCGGGGAGGGATCGACGTCCCAGTTGTTGTCCACGAGCCCGCCGGGGATGTTGCAGCAGGTGTGCCAGTTGTCGGTGCCGCAGGAGCCGTCCCACGTGACCTGCCCGAACGCCGCCCGGCCGCTCCACCCCAGCAGTGCAACTGCCGTGGCGATCCGGGCATGCCTGCCCAGGGCGCACACCGCGCCGATGCCCGCGTACAAGAGTGAAACCCATGACATGTGAATGCTCCTTTCCGAACTCCGTGCGCCAGGCGATTGAGCCCTCGCACGCCGGATCGGCGGGGACACCCGCCCCGCCAATGCACCGCTGAGCGATGGCGAAGTCGTTGCTGTCGCCGTCGTTGTCGCCGTCGAAGTCTTCAGCGTCGCAACCCGGCAGCCAGGGCACTACCGGACCGGACGCGCGAGCCGGCGGCCGACGACGGGGTTCCCCGGGCGCGAACCGTCCACCGCCAGCGCAAAGCCGGGCTGAAGCCGCAGAAAGTACATGGTTTGACCCTCCGATCGCAGAGGCCGGAGTGTGAAGCGCGACATCTGAGATGCAAAGCGGACTTGGGCCTCGCCAGGCAATGCTAGGCCGGGTTCCGGCGCGGGGCCAGAGGTCGCGGAACCCCAGGGCGGAATTGAATCCGCGCAGTCGGGATCACGGGTGAGGCGGGGGCAGTCAAGCAGGCACGAGGAGCCCGAGCCCTGCTCGGGCGTCACCCAGCGCAGCCTGGGTCGGCGGGGATGCCGGGGCCGAGCATGCAACCGGCGAAGATCGTGAAATCGTCGATGTCAACGTCGACGTCGCCATCCAGGTCGGCACACGCGCACGGGAGCGTCGGCGGCGGGAGATACGTCCCCGACGACAAGCACGTCTGGAACCAGCCGAAGTCCTCCACGTCCACGTCCGTATCCATGTCGTGGTCCACCAACAACGGCGGGCAGCAGGCGGTGGCGGCGCAGGTGCTCGTGGGCGCGGCCGCGTTCCCTCCGAGAACCGTGCAGTCGCCCTGGCGGAGGTTGTCCAAGCAGGTTGTATCCGGGAAGCAGCAGGCACCCGGGTCGGCGTAGCCCTGCCCGCCCTGCACCGCGACATCATCGACGGTCACAGTCCCGCCCCCGGGAGCCCCCCGCAGGCAACAGACCTGCGGAGACTGCCCACTGCCGCACGGACCGTTGCAATCGGGAGCCCCGTTACAGCTCCACGTCCCCGCCTGGAGCTGGCATGGCGCCTGGAATCCCATCAGGATGCTGCTGGACGGGCCGATGTAAGCCAAAGGCACCTGGCAGCGGCTCAGAACGCCCGCGGCCCGCATCTCGACCGTGACCTTCGTGCTGGTAATGGTGAAGCGCACGCGATGCTGGACATCGCCCGTTACCAGCTCGAAGTTGCCCGTGGCCGGCTCGCTGCCGCCGGGATCGGGGAAGAGCCCGTTGCCCAGAATGAACCACTCGCGACCATCGAAGAACGCCAGGCGCGTGGCGTGGGGCCAGTGGTAGCCGCTTTCGCCGCAGTGGCACGGGTTGTTGTCCAGGAAGGCCACGGCCCCGGCCGCGATGGCGGGGATGATGGACGCGGTATCGATGTTCGGACAGGCGGCGGGCATCGGCCGGCCGGGCCTCGAGCGTTGGCGACAGAGGATGGGCCAGTAGCCGGTGTTGTCGCTGGTGTCGCCGCACGGCTGGCAATTGTCGCTGATGACCCAGTTCGTCAGGCTGTCCTGGCCGGGGATCAGGTCCCCGGTGCGACCGTAGCCCAGCTCCACGTAGATGTTGCCGGAGCGGATCTTGTCGAACGTCCGGCCGTTCATGGCGAACTCGAACGTCAACGGAGTCAGGTCCGTCGCCAGGACGGCCGTGTAGGCGGCGCCGAACTTGGCCTTGGCGAAGTTGTTCAGGCCCATGTTGGCATAGCCCAGATGGTTGCCGCCGTCCTGGCATCCGATCTTCACGCAGAAGGGAGACGAGCTGTAGTACTCGTCATGAACGCCGGGGACCCAGCCGCAGTTATGCTCCACGTTCCAGATGTCGGCCATGCCGGTTCGGACGGCCCCCACCGGACACGCCTCCGGCTCGGGCGGCGGGTCCACGCAGTACCGGTCGAAGTCCGCGCAGAAGATGCCCTCCGGGTGGTTCGTGGAACACCAGGTGTTCTCAGCCAGAAGCCCGCCTTCGTTCACAACCAGACAACAGACGCATGAGGCGACAAGCACGGTAAGACGCTGCATCGGTCAGACCCTCCCAGATTGTATCTCCGCCCGTCGTTCCGACGTGTGTGTCCGCCACGTTGAGTGGCGTTCTGACTCCGCGAGGATATCATCACCGTTTTGTTGACTGTTGTCAAGCCCTTCGGTCGACAAATAGGCAGGAGGGGGCGCAGTCGCCTGGGGGCGACACACGGCCTGGGTTTATCGCCCGGCCCCCCTGCCGGAGCCGGCACGCCGGCTCCCTACGGTGTGCGGGACGAAGGGTTAGAACCTTACGGCGGAACATGCGCGTGATTTGCGCGCATGTTTCCGGCCGGGAAGGCGCTTGGGCTGCGGGCCATGAAAAGACAGCCCGCCTTGGGGAGAAGCGGTCGGTTGCGGTTATGATGCTGTGGCGGACGCTCGCAACCGCGCGAGGAGACTACCTGACGTGGAACCATGGCTGGTCTGGGTGTTGCTGGGGGCGTGGGGCTTTATCTGCGCCATCTGGGTTCGGATCCTGGTCGGCCAACTGCTGGGGGAACGGCTGGACCTGTTCCTGCGAACGGTGCCCGGCAACGCAGGGGCCGGCCAAGGGCCTTCGCCTCTCGTTCGTGCAATCGTGCCCGTCCGCAACGCGGGTCGGGAGGTGCTCGGCTGTCTGGACTCGCTCGTCTCGCAGGACTCACCGGGCCTGAGGATCACGGTGGTGGACGATCGCAGCGACGACGGCACACCCGCGTATCTGAAGCAGCTAGCCCAGAACACCGATCGGCTGGAGATCCTGCGGATCGACGATCTTCCCGCCGGCTGGCTGGCCAAGGCCCACGCACTGTGGACGGGCGCACGCTGCGCCAGCGAGGAGTGGCTCCTGTTCCTTGACGATGACTGCCTGCTCGAGTCGGGCGCGGTGCGGGCGGCGATCGGGTACGCGACCCGGCACGGCGTCGACCTGCTCTCGCTGTGGCCGAGGCACCGAGCGGGAGGCTTCTGGGAACACACGATCATCCCTTTGTGCGGGGCGATCCTTGCCCTGTGGTTCGGCAGCCGTCGGATCCGTCAGGCAGACCGCGCGCCGGCGTTCGCGAACGGCCAGTTCATCCTCATCCGGCGGGAGGCCTACATGCGCATGGGGGGCCATGCGGCCGTGCGCGACGCCCTGATCGAGGATGTGCCGCTCGCCGAGCACGCCCAGAGCCACGGGTTGACGTGCCGAACCGTCGGCGGAGCGGACCTCGTCAGTGTGCGGATGTACCGGTCCTACGCGGGGATTCGCGACGGCTGGGCGCGGATCTACATGGGCGCACTCCGCAGCGGCCGGAAAATCCTGCTGAGCGTGGCCTGGCTGGCCGCCGGTTCGCTACCGCCGTTCGTCGTTGGGCCGGTTCTCCTGGCCGTGGCGGCTCAGGACGGCGAGTCGCTGGTCTCTGACTGGGGCCTCCTGCAAGGGATCCTGGCGTTGTGCGTCAGTCATCTCCTGCTCATTGGGGCGGTCAGCTACCGGTTCTGGGGATACTGCCGGTGTGCGCGAGTCTACCTGCTCTTGTACCCAATCTCCGCGCTGCTCGTGCTGGGCATCCTGGCCCGGGCCTGGTGGCACCTGGAGGTCCGGCGCACCGTCACTTGGCGAAACACCACCTACGCCATCGATCGCAGAGCGCGAATCCTCACCCGCGGCTGAGGCTTCCCTGGCTCGACAGCGTAAAACCGAATCGCCCCTTAATCCGATACGGATAGGAAGTGTCGCTTGGCAAAGATGTTAGTGTGGTGTCCCAAAAATACGTTGACGGTCCGACCCAGGCCGGCGTTGTAAAGAAGTGTTTGGGACACGACATTAGA
>JACQVT010000123.1 GCA_016209665.1 Planctomycetota bacterium
ACCGTGGCCCGCTACGGCGGCGAGGAGTTCTCCATCATCCTGCCGGAGACCCCCAAGAAGATCGCCCTGGTCGTGGGCGAGCGCCTGCGGCGCAAGGTCGAGGCGCACCGCCTGCTGCTGGAGGATGGCCGCGACATCTCGGTGACCATCTCGATGGGCGTCGCCACCTACCCCTACGACGCCGGCAGCGCCCTGGAGCTGGTGCGTCACGCCGACCAGGCGCTCTATCAGGCCAAGGACCGGGGACGCAACCAGGTCGTGGCCTGCGAGGCTTCGGCCTGAGGCCGGCGGCGCATCCGGTTCAACGCTTGCGCTTCAGTTGCCACGGTTTATAGCCCGAGGTGGCCTCGAACGAGAGCTCGGTGCCGGTGGGGCCGGGGCGCAGGGTCACGGTGTCCCCGGGATGCACCAGGTCCAACTCGGTGACCTCGGGATGATGTTTCAGAACGTTGGCGGTCTCCCGAACCAGCCAATCCTCGACGTCGCCGCGGCCATCGAAGCCGAAACGCTGCGGATCCTGGCGCAGCAGGCCCTTGACTGATCGCCACAGCGAGCCGCCCTCGGGGATGCGCGCCACGGCCGCGGTGGGGGCGGCGCTGGACGCCTCGGGAGTCGGTCCGGGAGCCTCTTCGGACCCTTTGGGCCGCCCTGGTTGGACGGGCATCATCCGCTTATGCGACCGTTGAAAATGGTCGGGAGCTTCGCGCGTCAGCCGTTCGAGTCGCCCGATGATGCCCTTGGCATCCTCTCGGTCCATCTCCCGTGCGGGCGGAGTTGCGGATGATGTCAGGGCGGCGAGACGCGACAAGCGATCAGCCAGCGCCGCGGACCGCGTGGATGTCGATCCGGCGGCCTGGAGGTCCTGCATGTGCTTGCGCGTCGCGGCTTCGATGTCCTGGAAGGCCTGCCGCAGTTCGGCGTCGGCGATGGGGCCGCGCTCGGCCTGACGCTCGATCAGGCCATCGATGATCTCATCGATCTCGCTGCCTCCTGGCAGATCCGGGCGGCGATCATGGATTTCGACGTAGGGGTCGCGAAGGGTGTTGAGCAATCGGGCGCGGTCGGCGTCGGTGGCCCGGTCGCCTTCGTAAATGCGGAAGGCCGCCATGCGGGCGGCGTCGATCCGGTCGTCCCTGAAGCCTGACCGGCGAGGCGGAGCCCCGATGCCGTGGTCCCGGGATGGTTCCACGACCTCGCTCTCGATGATGGCCCCGATGGTCGGGATGCCGCGCGGATCCCGTTGGGC
The DNA here is from genome assembly GCA_016209665.1 of Planctomycetota bacterium. GTDB lineage: Bacteria > Planctomycetota > Phycisphaerae > UBA1845 > PWPN01 > JACQVT01. The sequence goes on from JACQVT010000123.1 coordinate 1,247, forward strand.
GGCGAAGACCTTCGCAGCCTCGTAGGCGCTCCCCCTCGTGGCTCTGGGCGGCGGCGTGAGGGCGGCATCGTTCAGCAGTCGCGCCTCATCGTCGGTCAGGGCCGTTCCCGTGGCCTGGCGGTGGCGCCCCAGGGCCAGGATGGCATCGCCTCGTGGATTGTGTTCAAGTCCGCCCTTGATGGTGGGGTCGCCGATGATGCGGTGAAGCGTCGGCAGCGAGGCATCCGAGGCGACTTCGCCCAGATGCTGAACCGCGAGCGTATAGCCCGACAGGTCTTCCTGCGCCATACCTGGGTCGGCCAAGGTCTGGAGGAGGTGGGCTTCGATCTGGGCGCGATGGGCGTCATCGATGTGCTCGAAAGGAACCCCGAGATCCCTTTCGGCATGGTCTTGATACAGCGACCCCGCGTAGCGCCTTCTCAGCTCGTCAACGCCTGCGAAGCTGTCCGAGGCGATGAGCAGGGCCATCGGCAATACGACCGCGAACACCCCATGGCCGCCCTTGCGATTTGAGTTGTAGGACATGAAACCCCTCCCTTTCCCATCGGGAATGCTAGCAACAGAGGCTCCGCAGATCGATGATCGCCATAAGTTGTTGCAGTGAGGATATAAAAGTCAAACACGGCCCATGCGCCGGAAAGGGCGAGCCGTGGGCCTTTTCTACGAACTGTGGCGCATTACATCGGGGATGGCACGGCTGAACTTGACCCTGGCGTCGGGCTGCCCTATGATCCTGCCCGGTGCCTTCCGCGCATGGTGGGCGTAGCGCAATTGGTTAGAGCAGCAGGTTGTGGTCCTGCAGGTTGGGGGTTCGAGTCCCCTCGCTCACCCCAGGGCTGCAGTAGGTGGCATCGTAGGCACGGCTTACGACGCCATCCAGTTTTCGATGCGCAGGCCCGCGACGCGCTCGAACTCCTTCACGTTGGCGGATACGAGCGTGAGGTTGTGTTCGGCTGCCGTGGCGGCGATGAGGAGATCGTAGGGGCCGATGGGCTCGCCGCGGCGATCAAGTGTCGCCCGCAACTCGCCGGCGATTTGGGCCGTGCGGTCGGTGAAGGGCAGGCTCGCGAAGGCCGCGCAAAATCGTTCCACGGCCGCCAGGGTTTCTTCCGGGCGTTGGCTCTTGAATGCGCCGTAGAACAGCTCGGCCTTCACCACGGCACAGAGGGCGATGTCCGCCGGTCGCAGCACTTCGAGGCGTGCTCGGACAGCGGTGTTCTTCTGGTTCAGGTAGTGGATGCAGGTGCTGGTGTCGAGAAGGTACTTCAAGAAAGTTCCGGTCGTACCTCGAAATCACCCTGGGCCGACCGTCGTAGGGGCGCATCGGCGAGAACACCCGCGGTGGCCTCGAAGAACCCGTTCGGCCAACTGTCCGTGGACGGAGGGGTCGAGGCGTGGGTAAGCGGCTGCATCACGATGACCACTTCGAGATCCTGCTCGGCGACATCCACGGGCACTTGCAGGCGTAGAATGCCATCCTTGCCGACGTGTTCAGTGATCTTCAAGTGCTTCACGTTGAGACCGACTCCTGACAACCCAGGCGCTTCCAGGGAGGATTGTACCGTCGCCGGCCCACCTACGCCACCCAGGTAGCCGCCCGGCATCCCATGTATTCGGCTTCCTCGGAGACCAGGAAGGCCCAGAGCTCCGTTCTAAGTTCGTCCGGTGAGGAACCCCAAAGCGATCAGATCAAGCCGCGCTGAGAGCCTCTTGCCAGCGCCGTTCGGGCAGGGCCTGGGCGATGGCCAGGGCGCCGCGGGCGGCGGCGAACTCGGGCTCCGCGGCGCGGCGGGCGCTGCCGGCCGAGAGCTCGCGCAATACCGGCTGCAGGGCCTCGCACAGGCCCTCAATCTGGGCGCTGCCGCCAGCCAAGATCACTTGACCCTTGATGGCCAGCCGCTCCTGGGGGTTGAGCTGTTCGGTCGTTCGGCGCAAGGCCGAGCGCAGGCCTACCAGGATCTGGCCACAGGCGCGTTGCAACTCATCGCCGATGTCCATCTCGGCTTCGCCCCCGGGGACGGGCAGGCGCACCAGCACGCCGCCGGCCCGGCTGCGGATGCGGCCGTGGGTCTCTTTGAGCCGACGCGCGGCCTCGGCCTCGATGCGCGGCGCCTCGGCCCGGTCCTTGAGCAGATCGACCAGCTTGGCGTCGACGTCGGCGCCGCCGCAGCGGATGACGGAGCTGTCTTCGGGGCGTGGTTCGCGGGCCAGCACGGCCGTCAGTTCGGTGTTCAAGGCTCCGATCGAGATGACCAGGGCGCCGCGAGCGGCCCCCTCGGCCCGGGCGAAGGCCCAGGCCTCGCCCATCGTGACCAGGGCCTCGCAGCGGGCGCGGCAGGCCTCGATGATGAGCGGATCGAGCTGCCCCCCTCCCCGCTTCGCCGGGGACCCCAGCCCCGGCGCGGCGGCCAGCGCCAGACGTAGGGGGCCGTCGCCGTGGTTCGCCCGCACCC
>JACQVT010000899.1 GCA_016209665.1 Planctomycetota bacterium
CACCGGCACGTTGAGGGCCATCGGCCGCATGTACGGCCCCATCATGCTGGTGATGAACGACATCGGCAGGAACGACACGATGACCGCCAGCGTGGCCGTGATCAGCGGCGGCCGAATCTCCGCCACCGCCTCCTGCACGATCGACCGCGTCGCCCGCCGGCGAATGCCGAAGTGCCGCGAGATGTTCTCGACGTCCACGATCGGGTCGTCAACGAGCAGGCCCAGGGACAGGATCAGCGCGAACAGCGTGACGCGGTTGATCGTGAAGCCGAACAGCAGGTTGACCGTCAGCGTCAGGCCGAACACCACCGGCACCGCCACCGCCACGATCAATGCCTCGCGCCAGCCCAGCCCCAGCGTCAGCACCGCGATCACCAGCAGGATCGCCACCGCCAGGGCCTCGATGAGTTCGTTGACCTTCTCGTCGGCGGTCAGGCCCGAATTACGGGTGATGACCACCTCGACGTCGTCGGGGATGACGTCTCGCTTGAGCGACTCGCAGGCGGCCAGCACGTCGCGGGCGACCCAGACGGCGTTGGTACCCTTCTTTTTGGCGATGGCGATGGTGACCGCGGGCTCAGCCTGGTCGCCTGGCGGGGCGCCGGTACCCACTGTATTCGCATCATTTCCAGGCGGACCAATCAGCGAGCCGGCCGATCCCTCGTGCGACTCGAACCCGCGGCCGGGCCCCCAACCGTGACGCACGTAGCTCGTGACCTCCTCCGGGCCGTCGACCACCGTGGCGACATCCTTGAGGAACACCGGGCGCTCGTCGAACACGCCGACGACCAGGTCCTTCAGCTCGGCCGACGACGCGAACGCCTCGCCCGTCTCCACACGGATCAGCTCGTCCCTGGACGCGAAGTCGCCGGCCGTCCGCGTCACGTTCGCCCCGGCGATGGCCCGCTGCAACTCGAGCGGCGAGACATGATACGCGCTCATGCGGTCCGCGCTCAGCCGCACGTGCGCGATCCGCGGCTCACCCCCCACCACGTACGCCCGCGACACGTTGCCGATGGCCGCCAGCCGCTCGGCCACCTCTTCCGCCACCCGCCGCAGCGTGTAGCCGTCCGACCGCCCACTGCGCAGCGTCAGCGTCACGATCGGCACATCATCGATCTCCACCGGCTTGACGACCCACCCGGTCACGCCCGGCGGCACGGCGTCCAGGTTCTCGTCGATGCGCTTGCGAATCTTGACCAGGCTGCGTTCGCGGTCCTCGCCCACGTAGAACCGGACGGTGATGACGGCCTGTCCTTCGCGGGACATCGAATAGACGTATTCGACGCCGTCGATCTGGTACAGCAGTTTCTCGAGCGGCCCGGCGACGAGCTGCTCGACCTCCCGGGCGGAGTGGCCGGGGAAATCCACGAACACGTCGGCCAGAGGCACGACGATCTGCGGGTCCTCCTCCCGCGGCGTGATCATCAGCGCCGCCACCCCCACCGCCGCCGCCAGCAGAATCAGCACCAGCGACAGGTTCGAATGCAGGAACGCATGAACGATCGCGTTGGTGAACCCATGCTCGGGGCCGGTGCGGGACCGGCTTTCTGCCCGTCCGTTCTCCAGAGGCGGGCAGGGATGCCCGCCCCCCGAATCTGTGTGGGACCGGCTTCCAGCCGGTCCATTCTCCTGGGGCGATTGCGGCACGGTCAGATCCCCCTTCTCGCGATCGACGCCGTGGATTTACCACCCATCGACCGCGCCGCCGCCGGTTGAGTGCCGGCCGTCGTCACAGTCGCGACCTTCTCACCCTCGCGCAGCCCGCTGAGCACCTCATAGCCGCCGTCGAGTTCACGGCCAAGCTGGACCGACCGTCGACGCAGCGACTCCCCCTCCACCACATCCACCACGCTTAACTGGCCCACCTGCCGCACCGCCACCCGCGGCACCACCAGCACCTGCTGCTCACCCAGCGGAACGATGAGCCGCCCGAACATGTTCGGATACACGCCCTTGGGGCACGGGCCGGTCACCTTGACCGCGAACGTTCGGCTGGCCGACTCGGCCTCGGGGACGATCTCGCTGATCTGGCCGTGGCACTCGAGGCGGAGCGCGTCGATCTCGACCGCGATCGTCTGGCCCACTTTGAGCTGATGCGTGAGCGACTCCCGCACGCTGGCCACGAGCTGCATCCGCTTGGCGTCGTACAGCTTGGCGAGAATCTGTCCCGGCGTAACGGTGTCGCCCGCTTCGACGCGTTTGTCCACCACGATGCCGTCGATCGGCGACGTGAGGGTCGCGTAGGCCAGGATCGTCTCGGCCTCGGTGAGTTGCCACTCCGCCCGCTCCAGGTCCGCCTGGGCCGACAGCATCGCCGCGTTGACGCGGTCCAGCTCGATCTGCGAGGCGGCATTCTGCTCGCGCAGCTTCTGCACGCGCTCCAGCTCGATCTTCGCCTGATCGCGGACGGCCCGAGCGGCGGCGACGGCCGCCGCCGACTGATCCTTGCGGGCCCGCAGGTCGCTGTCCTCCAGCCTGACGATCACCTCGCCGGCCTCGACCGCCTCGCCGGCCCGCAGCTTGATCTGGGCCACCTTGGCCAGCAGCTTGCTCGCGACCTCGACCTCGTGGACCGGCCGGATCGCCCCCACCGCCGACTCGGTCAGCGGGATCGTGACGCTGATCACCGGCTCGACCGCCCGGTCGCCGAGCGGCCGCCCGCCTACCAATCCGGCCGCGGATCGGTCCACCTTGGGATGGAACGTGCCGATCAGCCAAAGCATCAACACGACGACGACCGCCGTCATCCCCACGGCGAGCAGAACGCCGCGGACGACGGGGCCACTGATGGATGGGAATTTGGTCTTCATGGACTGCCTCCTGCGTCACGACCACTCGCGTACAGCCCCAGTGTAAGCCGAGCGGCCGTAACCATCCAGGGCCGTCGGCTCTAACTACGAACATATCAAAAAGTTATGGACGTTGCCGTCCCGCAACCGCGGCCGGATCACCGCTGCCACCGTACCCCTGCGAGCCGTCCCTCGCTTCCCGAAACGCGAAGCCCGAGTCCCGAACCCCGGGCCCCGCCCCCGGGTCCCCAACCCCGGGCCCTGGGCCCCAGCTCTGTAAGATTCCCACCACCATTCGGCAATATGAGATGGGGAGGTTGGCATCGGCCCAGCCCGATCGGCCGTCCCTGTCCGTTTCAGGAGCCGGGTATGACCGCCCTCGCGTCCACGGCCCTGCCGTTCGAACTTCAGTCGGTCGTGGAGAACGTTCGCGCCACCCGCACGGCGGACGACCAGCAGTGGATCCTGTCGCTGCTCGACCGGCAGGGGCCGCTCGTGGTCGGCCTGCTGTGGCGGATGCTCGGCTCGGAGCAGGATGCCCTGGACGCCTACCAGAGCACCGTCTGCCGGCTCATCAGCCAGGGCAAGGAGGCCATTGGCACCAACCGCGACGGTTACTTCTACCGGGCAGCCATGAACGCCGGCATCGAGATGCTAAGGACCCGCCAGCGGCGGCAGAAACACTGGCCGGCGATCGCGGACTTCTGGCAACGGAGCCATGATGATGACAGCCGGCCCCCGGTCGACTCCCACTGCGGCGAGGACGTCGGCCGACTCCGCGCCGCGATTACGGAATTGCCGCCTCACTTGCGGGACGTGATCGTGCTGCGGGAGCTGGCCGGCCTGCCCTACCGCCAGGTGGCGTCGCTCCTCAAGATCGGCACCGCCACCGCCCGCCTCTACCGACACCAGGCCGTCCTCCGACTCGCCGACATGCTCGGCGCCAGAGCGGCTTGACCGTCCGTCGCCTCACAGATCTGCGAGCAGCACGACCAGCCCAATTGCCAGAAATGTGATGATCACATGAGCTGCGATCGAAACAAACATCAGGAGCATTTAGAGCCATTCCTTCCGCGAGATCGGCTCCGCGCCCGGGTGGACCTTGCCGGTCAGCTTCGACGGGTCGAATGCCCGCCCGCACTCCGGGCAGCGGTTCTCCGGGAGGCCGGTGAGGTTGTACCCGCAGTGTGGGCGGTAGATGGTCGTCGGTGGCGTCGGGCGAGTAGGTGGGGTCTCCAGCATTCGGTCGCCACTACCCACGGGTTGCGGTTCTCAGGCGTTGGTGCCGCTCGTGGCGATGCCCTTTCGTTTCGCCGCTGCTTGCAGCCGGCGCAAGGCGGTGACGGCCCGGCTGTGCGGACAGGCCTCGCCACGTTCCCATCGACTGACGGTCTGGCTGCTCACGCGGAGCCTGGCGGCGAACTGCTGTTGTGAGAGCCCCAGGGCATCGCGCAGGGCCCGGATATGCCCCGGTGTCGTCGTGGGTCCGACCTGCATCAGGACCGCTCGCAACCGGTCGAACGTCCGCATCGCGGACGGCGTATAGCTGATCTCGCCGGTTCGCCGATCCCTCCGTACCCGCACGACCGCGGCAATCCGGCCCTCGGGGCAATACCTTTCGACGAACATAGTCTCAATGGCGAACCTGTTCCGTTCGGGTATCGCAGTCATCATTGTGCATCCCCGCACCGAGGCCCGGATTCCCAGGACACTAGTCCAACCGCCCCTGGATCAATTTGCTGCTGTAATTGACCGGCACGAGGAAGCACGCCGGTGGAGCCACGCGCTTGGCAGTTTCCATAATAACGGGCCACCAATGCACGAGTTTGTGCGCCTGGACCCAGAAATCCAGGTTGGTCCAGCCGGGTTTGAGAAAGAAGGACAGCAGCCTCGCGTCTCTTAACACCCTCAACTCGTGCGGTCGCCTGAGGATCTTAGGGTCGCCGCAGATGACCACCCAGCCGCCTTCGGAGCCCAACGTGTTCAGCCAGTCCGCGTCAGAAGTATCTGCCGGGAACCCCTCCTTGAGGCGCCTCACCACGTGCTCCTCGCCCATAAGAGCTTGAATTGCCTGGGCGAGACGGGGAGGCAGGTTGTTATCGAAGAAAAACTTCAAGCAGCCTTCTTCTCTTCGAGTTGTTTCTGGTATTCAATGGCCATCTGAACTGCCTTGATGTCCGTCTGATACCAGCGTGACACTTCGGCGATCGAGTTGGCCCCCGCCGCCCTTGCCAGCACTGCCGTTGGCACACCGCTCTTGGCTACAATCGGCTGCCCGAAACTCCGGCGCGGATCGATCACAATCCATCGGCTTCGCCCCATAGGCCACCAGCGTGTAGGCTCCTCGGCGTCGAAGTCGACCCCTCGTAGGCACGGAGCAACGATCCGGTAGAAGTACTGCTGGCTCCGAACGAGTTCAAGAAGTGCCGGCTCGCCCGCCTCGTTCTGGACCTCGGCGAAGACATATCTCCCATCGGTCTTGAAGCGGCGCGTAGAGAACGGATGGGTCGAATCGAACAACGCCCGTGCTTTCGCTGCAGCGAGCCGGAGGGTGTGCCAACTCACTCCCAGGCCCAGGAACGCGTCTACGAAGCGGACCTCCATGAGATCAAGGAAGCCCAACGCGAGCTTGCCATCGATTTCAGGGAGCTGGGGCTGCCAGACTGGGGGAGACTGATGAACACCGCCCGGACTCGAGAACTGATAGCCCCTCAGCCATCGTCGAATCCGGCCGGTGGACACGCCGGAAAGCTTGGCCGCCTCGCCGACGGTGTAGATACCGGTACCGGTATAACGGAATCCAGCGTTGCTCTGAGCCATCGCCACACCTGCCCTCTTCCATACTATTCGGTCGAAGCCAGGTGTGACAAGTAGGGGTTGTGGTAGGATCCGTCAGCCAGGCTCACGAGGAGGCGTTTAGGGACAGGAATACCGGGTGATGATCGTTTCGGCAGTTTTGAGGCCGTCGATGGCGGCGCTGATGATGCCGCCGGCGTAGCCGGCGCCTTCGCCGACGGGGTAGAGGTTGGCGGTGGAGAGCGACGCGCGGGTGTCGGGACCACGGATCATGCGGACCGGGCCGCTGGCCCGCGTCTCGGGCGCGGTGACCAGGCCGTCGGAGCCCGCGAAACCCGGCAGACGGTGGTCGAGCTGCTCCAGGCCGCGACGCAAGGCATCCGCGACCGTGGGCGGAATGATGCCGCGGACGTCCGTCCACTGCCCGCCAAGCGGGTAGCTCGTCGTGAGCTGCCCGTCCGACGCTCGTCCGGCCAGGAAATCCGCCGCTCGCTGGCAGGGTACGCGGTAGGTCTCGCCCGTCAGCTTGAACGCCGTGCGTTCGATGGCTTCGAGATAGTCGAACGCCTTGAGCGGATCGTCGGCGGCCTCGGGGCAGACGTCCGTCGGCTCCAACGTAACGACCAGTCCGGCATTGCCGTACGCCCCGGCGCGGTTCGACCGGCTCGCGCCGTTGGTCGCGATCTCGCCCGGCGATTCGTTGGTGGGCAGGATCTCGCCGCCGGGACACATGCAGAAGCTGAACAAGTCGCCGCGCGGGCCGGCGGCGCCCTTGGCGACCAGCTCGTAGGACGCCGGCGGCAGGCCGACGTGCCCGCAGTGCCGGCCGTACTGCCAGTGGTCGATCATCGGCTGCGGGTGCTCGATCCGCACGCCGAGTTGAAACGGCTTGGTCACGAACTGCACGCCCCGCCGCCCCAACATTCGCAGCGTGTCGCGGGCCGAGTGGCCGACCGCCAGCACCACCGGGCCGCACGCGATTCGCTCGCCATTCACGACCGCTGCGGTAAGTGTGCCGTCCTCGATGACCACGTCATCCAGCCGCGCACCGAAGCGCACCTCGCCGCCCATCTCCTCGATGCGCATGCGGATGCGGCGGCAGATGCCGGGCAGCTTGTCCGAGCCGATGTGCGGCTTGCCGTCGATCAGGATGTCGGGCGAGGCCCCGTGCTGGTAGAACACCTCGAGGACCAACCGCGTCCGCGGATCGTGCACGCGGGTGTACAGCTTGCCGTCGGAGTACGTGCCGGCGCCGCCTTCGCCGAACAGCAGATTCGATTCGGCGTGGAACTCGCGCCGGCGGTAGAAATCGACCATGATGTCGCGGTGCCGCGTGGAGACGTCGGCCCCGCGGTCGATGATCAGCGGCCGATAGCCGAACGACGCCAGCATGTAGCCGGCGAACATGCCGGCCGGCCCAAACCCGACGACCAGCGGCCGGCCGGGCAGCGGCTCGGGGCCCGGCTGAGGGTCGGGCGGCTCGGAAGGTACCAGCAGGGTGACGTCCTGGCGATGAAGGCGGCGGAGGAGCCGCTCCTCGTTCTTCCGCGGCCCAGCCAGGGCCAGCTCCACGTTGAACGTGTATTGCAGTCGGTCCTCCTTGCGGGCGTCGATCGACCGGCGGACCACCGCCCAGACCCGGATCTCGCCCGCCGGCACGCGCAGCCGGGCCGCCGCCCGCTCCACCAGGCGTTCCTCGGGCTCATCCAGCCCCAGTGTCAGTCCCCGGACCAGAATCGGCATACCATAACGCTAGCAGAAATCATCAGATACCGCGAATAAGGTGCGAATCTGACTATTGACTTAGTTCTATGACTTAGTTTATCATGTGGCCTGGCATGGGAAGAACTGTGAACATCCATCACGCGAAAACCCACCTGAGCCGGGTGCTGACCCGCGTGCAGGCCGGTGAGGAAATCGTCATCGCCATGGCCGGCAAGCCGGTGGCGCGACTGGTGGCCATTCCGCCGGAGCGCAAGAGGCGAATG
>JACQVT010000932.1 GCA_016209665.1 Planctomycetota bacterium
AGCGGCGCCGGCGGCGGCATTTACGGCCTGGGGGGGGCGGTAGACCTCGTGAACTGCCGGATTCTGCGCAACGACGGCGGGAAATCGGGCGGAGGACTTGGCTTGGGCGACTTCTCCTCCCCGAGTACCTCGGTGGTGACGGCAACCAATACCGTCATTGCCGACAACCGGGCCAGGTTCGGCGCCGGTGTGTACGTGTCTCAGAGCCCTGCGGGCGGGTCGTTGTCTTTCGTGAACTGCACGATCGTCAATAACCAAGCTGTCTTCGGTCCCGGTGCCACGCCCGGCTCCACCGAAGGGTCGTTCGGCGGCGGTATCCTCTGCTACTATGGCAAACTGACGCTCGCCAACAGCATCCTCTGGGGCAATACGGCGGCCACCGGACCTTCGCTGGCTCTCGTCGGCTCGGAATACCAGCCCATTGCCACCGCTGGACTCCATCACTGCGACATCGATGGCGGCCAGGACGGCGTCGTCATTCTCGGGCAGGCGTCACGAGTCCAGTTGACCTGGGGCGAGGGCAATATCGACCGCGCGCCGGAGTTTGCCTTCGCCGACGACTACCACCTGCTGTCCGGCTCGGCGTGCGTGGACGCCGGCACCGACGCCCCGCCCGGAGGACTTCCAGCCGCAGATGCGGACGGCAACCCTCGGCCGATCGACGGCAAGCACACGGGGACGGCCGCGGCTGATATCGGCGCCTACGAATACAACCCGCAAGCGCCATCAATCGCCTTTTCGCCAGCCGTCGTCAAGCTGCAAGCCATACAGGAAGCAGGGAACCCCCCGGACCAGATGCTGCTCATCCGCAATACCGGCGGCGGGACGTTGAACTGGACACTCGCCGAATCATGCGACTGGCTTGAGGTCCTGCCGCTGTCAGGGCAGTCGGCCGGCAATATCAACGAGGTCACGCTCCGCGTCAACGCGGCCGGGTTGGCCCCGGGCCCCTACTCCTACACGCTGATGATCAGCGACCCGCGGGCGGCCAACGCGTCCGTCACGGCGCGGGTGTTGTTGCGCTACAACGCCGTTCTGCACATGCCCGGTCCGTACCGCACGATCCAGGGCGCCATCGACTCAACGACCCAGGACGGCGACGTGGTGGTGGTGGGCGACGGCACCTGGACCGGCGTCGGCATGAAAAACCTCACGCTTCGTGGCCGGGGCATCACGGTCCGCAGCGCCGGCGGCCCGGAGCACTGCACGATCGACTGCGAAGGCAACGGCTCGGGATTCGTCTTCGGCTTCCCGACCGGCACGCCAGGCGTCATCGAGGGGTTCACGATCACGCACGGCTCGAACAGCGGAATCAGGATCGACGCCGGCAGCCCGACCATCCGCAACTGTCGCGTCGTCAACAACACCGCGGCCAAGGGGGGTGGCATCATGGTTGCGTACTACTCCCCGACGATCGTCGATTGCGTGATCGGCAACAATACCGCTACCTCCGACGGCGGCGGGTTGTACTGCGCCAGCGCCGCGGAGCGACCCACGCTCACCAACTGCATCATCAACGGCAACCAGGCCGGCGGGGATGGGGGCGGCTGCTACGTGTACACATTCTGCGCCCTGGGACTCGCCAACTGCACGATTTCTGACAACACGGCCATCGGCAACGGCGGCGGGCTCTATGTCGGAGGCAGCATCCCCACGACTGCCCCTTGCACCGTTACCCGCAACCGGGCGGCACAAGGAGGCGGAATCTTCTGCCACTCCTCGTCGCCAGTGATCAGCAACTGGACGGTGGCAGGCAACACGGCCACGGACCGCGGCGGCGGGATCGGCGGCTACAAGTCCGCCATGCTCGTGCGGAATTGCCTACTGTACATGAATCGGGCTGACTACCGCGGCGGCGGCCTGGCTCTGCAATGGCCCGACACCTACGGTCCGGCCAAGATTGAAAACTGTACGTTTGCGTTGAACACAGCCGGCAACGCCGGTGGCGGCTTGTTCATCATGGAGGGGTCACGGTGCGATTCGAACGTACTGAAGAACGCAATCCTGTGGGCCGATAGTGCTCCGGCGGGTCCGGAGATAGCCTTGTCTTCCCCGGCGGCGGGTTGCACCACTTTGACCGCCACCTACAACGATGTCCAGGGCGGCGTGGCGGCCATACTGCTGGAAGACAAAGGTCGTCTCAATTGGGGTACCGGTAACCTCGACGCGCCGCCATGGTTCCTGAATCCCGAGGGCGGCGACTTCCACCTAGCCGGCACCTCCCCATGTATCGACGCAGGCGACCCGGCATCCGACTACGCGCTGGAACCGCAGCCAAGCGGCGGCCGCATCAACATGGGCGTGTACGGCAACACGGTCGGGGCTGAGACCAAGGGCTGGCTGTACATCGAGGGGTACGGGCTGATTCGTAAGGAGCGCGTCGGTCGGACGTCGTTCGAATACGAACTCAACGTCACCATTAGCAACGCGGCCACGCAGACCACGGACACCGTGGTCGCAGAGATTCTGCAGGTGCCCACCGGTGCCCAAGTCCTGGATGGCACCGTCAGTTTCGGTTCCATCGGAGCCGGCAGTACTGTCGTCAGCCAGGATACGTTCGCTCTCCGGCTCGATCGCTCGGTGATCTTGACTCTGCCGATCACCTGGCGCGTAAACTACAGCGGCGGGACGAGCGTGTTCACGGTGACCCTGGATCTGAGCGAGCGGGCCGACACGGCGACGGACCTGGACGGCGACGGCCAAGTCGACCCGCAGGACCTTCTGCTGTTCGAGGCATGTGCAGGTGGCCCGGCCATTGCATATGAAGCTAACTGCAACAAGGCGGATTTTGACGGCGATGGAGACGTGGATCAATCGGACTTCGGTCTGATGCAGCGGTCATTCACCGACTCGAACTGACGCGATCGCCTGCGAGTTGGGAGGGGAAGCCGGCAGGCTCGCGGAATCGGGCGGGATGCCATGGAGAGAGGAAGAGCCATGAGAGGCGCAGGAAGAATCAGCCTGATCCTGTTCACGTTGTTGCTGACTACGGTCTCGGCGGAGAGTCTCGCCGTGGACCCGGCCACGATCTCGTACGATCTGACGGCTTTCGGCGGGGGACGGTGGCGGTACGACTACGACGTGACCAACGTGTCGCTCGCGGACCCCATCCGGGAGTTCACCATCTGGTTCGACCACTCACTGTACCAGGACCTCGTCCTGGCGACGCCGGATCCGCTGGCGGCCGACTGGAGCGAGCTGGTGGTCCAGCCGGCGCCGTCTTTGCACGATGACGGCTTCTACGACGCGTTGAAGATGAGTGGCGGCATTACCGCCGGCGCTCACGTGGGCGGGTTTGCCGTTGAGTTTGACTGGCTGGGCGCGGGCCTCCCCGGCC
>JACQVT010000933.1 GCA_016209665.1 Planctomycetota bacterium
AGCTGGACGTCTTCGCCAGGGTCGGCAAGAACCGCCCGCTCGATCTGACGTTCGACGACGTGCGAGTGACCAACGGCAAGCTGATCGTGGAGTTCATCCAGCAGGTGGAATACCCGTGCATCTCGGCCATCGAGGTTCACGGGCCCCAGACGATCAAGATCAACTGCGGCACGACGGCAGCGTACAAGGACTACCTGGCCGACGAAGGCCGATCGCCGCTGACGCCCGCGGACGTGGAGCGGCTGTACACGGGCATGTTCGAGCGGATCAAGCGGACGCACCCGCTGGACTACTACTGGTTCTGGACGCCGGAGAACTGGACGTGGAGCGCCGTGCCGGAGCCGGTCATCCGCCAGACCATGGACGACATGAAGACGGCCCTCGCGGCGGCGGGCAGGGTCAACGTGCCGTTCAAGTTCGCGACGTGCGGCTGGGTGCTCGGCCCGCAGACCAACCGGGCGCTGTTCGACCAGGACCTGCCCAAGTCGATGCCGCTGAGCTGCATCAACCGGGCGGTGGGCCACGACGCCGTCGAACCGGCGTTCGCGGAAGTCCAAGGCCGCGGTAAGTGGGCGATCCCGTGGCTCGAGGACGACCCCGGCCTGCTGTCGCCGCAGTTGTGGGCGGGCCGGATGCGCAAGGACGCCGCTGATGCCAAGGCCTACGGCTGCACGGGGCTGATGGGCATCCACTGGCGGACGCGGACGATGGGGCCGAACGTGGCGGCCCTGGCGGCGGCGGCGTGGGACCAATCCGGATGGGCGGAACCGCCGATGCGCACCATCGGCGCCGAGGGCGGCGGCATTGAGACGCTGGCGGACCGGGCGATCGACGGTACGGACGAAGACGCCGTCTATCAGACGCAACGGACCGGCCTGCGGAGCTACTGCCTGCCGACACCCAACGGCGTGCACAGCGTCGTGCTCAAGTTCTGCGAGTTGGCCGACAGCGAGAAGGGCAAGCGCGTGTTCACCGTCAAGGTGCAGGGTAAGCCCGTGCTCGAGAACCTCGACATCTTCGCCGAGGCGGGCCGGGGCAAGGCACTCGACAAGACGATCGGCGGTGTGCACGTGACCGACGGCTGGCTGGTCATCGAGTTCGCGCCGAAGGCCGGCGTGCCGTGCCTGGCCGGCGTGCAGGACAACGCGCCCTACGGCCCGCACAAGTACAACTGCGGCGGACCGGCGTACAAGGACTACGCCGCGGACCCGCCGCCGCAGCGCGTTGCCGGCCGATATCTGTCGATCGCCGACTTTTATCGCGATTGGGTCCGCCAATCCTTCGGACCGGAGGCGGCGGACAAGGCGGCCGATCTGTTCTCGCGGATCGACGGCAACCTGCCGCGGCCGTCGAACTGGATCGGCGGCCCGGGCGGTATCTTCCCCGACGACCGACCATGGGACGAGATCGCCCGGGACTATGCGTTCGTGGACGAGATGGAGGCCATGCGGCCGCTGATCAAGGGCGGCGGCAACCTCGAACGGTTCGACTACTGGATCGACAGCTTCCGTTACATGCGGGCCAATGCCCGGGTCGACTGGCTGATGGCCCGGCAGAACGCGGCGATGGACAAGCTCAAGAAGATGACCGACGCCGCGGCCAAGAAGGAGTTCGCCCGCCAGACGTGGCTGCCCATCCGCGTCCAGATCGTGGCCGCTTTGGACGAGGTCTATCGCCACCTGCTGGCGACGGTCACCAACGCCAGCGAATTAGGCACCATCGCCAACTGGGAGCAGCACAACCTGCCCGGACTGCTCGACAAGCCGGGTGAGGAACTGGCCAGCGCCCTGGGCGAGCCGCTGCCGGCCGAGGCGATGCCGTCGCGTGAGTTCAAAGGCCGGCCCCGTCTGATCGTGCCGGTGGCGCGGACGGCCATCAACGCCGGCGAGCCGCTGACGCTGAAGATCATCGTCCTCGATCGCTCGCCGCAGCCGCCGACGCTGCATTGGCGGCCGATGGGCACCGGCGGGTTCGACCGGATTCCGGCCCGACCCATCGCCCGGGCAGTCTATGAAGCGGCGTTCCCCGCGAACGCTCTTGAGAAGGACATGGAATACTACGTCGAGGCCGCCACCTCCTCCGGC
>JACQVT010000934.1 GCA_016209665.1 Planctomycetota bacterium
GTGCTGGCCCAGGCGGACCTGATGGGGTTCACGCTGCCGCGGGAGTTCGGCGGGCTGAACTGCCCCAGCCTGATCTACACGATGGCCATCGAGATGATCAGCCGGGCGGACGCGTCACTGATGAACATCTTCGGCCTGCAGGGCATCGCGGAGACTATCTACGCGTTCGCCAGCGACGAGATCCGCGGCGAGTACCTGCCGCAGTTCGCCGAGGGCAGGGTGACGGGAGCGATGGTGCTGACCGAGCCGGACGCGGGCAGCGATTTGCAGTCGGTGAGCCTGCGGGCGTGGCAGGACGACGACGGACAGTGGCGGCTGACCGGCGTCAAACGGTTCATCACCAACGGTTGCGGGAACATCCTCCTGACGCTGGCCCGCAGCGAGCCGGACGTGAAGGACGGGCGAGGGCTGAGCCTGTTCCTGAGCGAGCGGGGGCCGCGCATCCGCGTGCGGCACCTGGAGGAGAAACTGGGCATCCACGGCTCACCGACGTGCGAGCTGGTGTACGATGATGCGCCGGCCGAGCTGATCGGCGAGCGGCAGCGGGGGCTGATCACCTACGTGATGGCCCTGATGAACGGGGCCCGGGTGGGGATCGCCGCCCAGTCGCTGGGCATCGCCGAGGCCGCGTATCGGCTGGCCCGGACCTACGCCCACACCCGCAAGCAGTTCGGCGTGGCCATCGAGCGGCTGCCCGCGGTGGCGGAACTGGTGACGGACATGAAGATCGCGGTCGAGGCGGGCCGGGCCCTGGCCTACGACACCAGCCGGGTCTGCGACCTCGAGAACAACAACAACCGCGTGCTGGAGTTCAACAAAAACATCAGCCCCGACGAGGCCAAAGCCCGCAAGGCCGAGGCCCGAAACTTCAAGCGGCTCAACGGCATGTTGACGCCGATGAGCAAATACTACTGCAGCGAGATGTCGATGCGGGTGGCCAGCGACGCGATCCAGGTGCTGGGCGGCTCGGGATACATGAAGGATTACCCGGCCGAGCGCTACTATCGCGACGCCCGGATCACTACGATCTATGAGGGCACGAGCCAGCTCCAGATCGTGGCGGCGGTGCGGGGGGTGTGCGCGGGCGGGTTCGAGAAGCGGATCGAGGAACTGGAGCAGACGAAGTACGACGATCCGACGTTGGCCGACCTGCGGAGCCGGCTGGACGAAGGCAAAGCCCTGGTGGGCCAGGGCATCGCGTTCGTCAAGGCCAAGGGCGGCGAATACATGGATTTGTGGGGCCGCAAGCTGGTCGACGCGGCGGCGACGGTGCTGATCGGCCATCTGTTGCTGCGGCAGGCGGTGGTGAGCGAACGGAAGAAGGCGGTGGCCCGGCGTTTCATCACGTTGGGCCTGCCGATGGTCAAGCGGGACATCGAGCTGGTTTGCAGCGACGACCGCTCGGCCCTGGACGACTACCAGACGATCGCCGGGCCGGTGCCGGCGGCGTGAGCAGACCGATGGGGCCGCATCTCATGCATTACTCGGCTCAACAGCAGGCGCGACGCCAGCAGTTGTGGGGGGTGCTCGGCGATCTGCCCAAGCATCGCATTCCGACGGCCAGGATCGTCCACATCGAGCGGCGCGAGGACTACCGGCTGGAGTACCTCGAGCTGGACCTCAACGGCATCGAGGCGGTGCCGGCGATCATGCTGATTCCCGACGGGCTGCGGGGACCGGCCCCGGCGATGCAGTACATCCACTGGCACGGCGGGAACTACGGCCGCGGCAAGGAGGAGCTGTTCGAGGGGCGGCCGGTGCTCAAGCCCTACGCGCCGGTATACGCCGAGCGGGGCCTCGTCGCCCTGGCCATCGACAGTTGGTGCTTCGGCGGGCGCATGCCGTACCCCAACGACGGGCCGCGGGGCGAGGCCGACACCTTCAAGGAGATGCTGTGGAAGGGCCGGTGCCTGTGGGGCATGATGATCTTCGACGAGTGGCAGGCCCTCAATTACCTGTGCAGCCGGCCGGAGGTGGACCAGGACCGCATCGGCGTGTTCGGCATCTCGATGGGCTCGACAAAGGCCTGGTGGCTGGCGGCACTGGATGAGCGGGTGCAGTGCTGCATCGACCTGTGCTGCCTGACGGACTACGAGGCGCTGATCGCGGCCAAGGGGCTGAGCGGGCACGGGCTGTACTACTACGTGCCCGGGCTGCTGAAGCACTTCCAGTCGCACGAGATCAACGAGCTGATCGTGCCGCGGCCGCGGCTGAGCCTCAACGGTTCGCGCGATCTGCTGACGCCGCCGGCGGGCGTCGAGCGCATCCGCAACCACCTGTACGACCTGTACACGCGCCTGGGGCGGGAGGAGCACTGCCGGATCGAACTGTTCGATTGCGGACACGAGGAGACGCCGGAGATGCGGGCCCTGGTGATCGAGTGGATCGATCGGTATCTCGTCAGCGGGCCGAAGTAAGACTGAACCGCAGATGAACGCAGAGGCACGCAGATGAAGCCCATGAGTTGTGCCGGCCTCGTGCGCGTTGATCCGCGTTCGTCGGTGGCTCCCTCCTTGGTGGGGACTCGATGAGGAAGTCGATCAACGGCTGGGCGTTCGCGGCGGAGGTGCCGGTGGCCGAGGCGGCGCGGCTGGCGCGGACGGCCGGGTTCGAGGCCTTCGAGCCGACGCTCAACGCCGAGGGGGAACTGACGCCGACGACCGATGAGGCGGCGTGCCGGCGGATCGGCGAGGCCATCCGGGCGGCGGGGCTTGAGGTCGCGTCGTTGGCGACGGCCCTGTTCTGGAAAACCAACTACACATCGGCGGAGCCGGCAACACGCGAGGCGGCGATCGAGCTGACGATCGCTTGCCTGGACCGGGCACGGTGGCTGGGAACCGACGCCCTGCTGATCGTGCCCGGACTGGTGCGGCACGACACCCAGCCGCGGCAGCTTGTGTGCGGGTATGCCGACGCGCTGGGGCTCACCTACCGCGCGCTGCAGCGGCTGGTGCCCGAGGCGGAGCGCCGAGGCGTCGTGCTGGCGATCGAGAACGTGTGGAACAGTTTTCTGCTGTCGCCGGTCGAGCTGCGGGAACTGATCGACCGGGTAAACTCGCCGTGGGTGGGGGCCTACCTCGACACGGGCAATGTGTTGAAGTTCGGGATGCCCGAGGACTGGGTGCGGGTACTGGGCCGACGGATCGCCCGCGTCCACGTGAAGGACTTCAAGGTGGCGGTGGGGACCAAGGAGGGCTTCGTGCCGCCGGGCGACGGCGATGCGAACTGGCCGGCGATCGTGGCCGCCCTGCGGCAGACCGGTTACGACGGGCCGATGACCTACGAGGGCCGGGGGGAGCTGACCGACATCTCGCGGCGGATGGATCAGATTCTGTCGATGGCGTAGACTGCGCGGGGGGAGGAGAGGCGACGCGGGGACACGGAGACGCGGGGACAGGAGGATCGCAGTCAGATGAAGCCGATGAACAAGATGGTCACGCGGCGCGGTTTTCTGAGGACGACGGGTGGTGTGGCGGCGGCGACGGCGATGACCGCGCGGAGCTACGCGGCCGCGGCGGGGGCCAACGACCGGATCAACATCGCGGTGGTGGGCTGCGGCGGCATCATGGAGAAAGGCCATCTCAAGCCGCTGATGGAACTCCGCGAGCCGGAGAACATCAGCCTCGCAGTGGTCTGTGACGTGTACGAGACCCGCGCGAAGAACATACAGGCGGCGATCAAGGAAGGCGGTCGGGCCGAGCCGAAGCTCGTCAGAGACTACCACGAGGCTCTGGCGATGAAGGACATCGACTACGTGCTGTTCTGCACGCCGGAGCACTGGCACGCCAAGAACGTGCTGGACGCCCTGGACGCGGGCAAGCACGTCTACGTGGAAAAGCCGATGACCCACACTATCCCCGAGGCCCTGGCGGTGGTGGCCAAGGCCAGGGAGAAGAAGGACCTCAGGCTGCAAGTCGGCGTGCAGGGGATGAGCGATCAAACCTACCTGCGGGCCCACGAGGCGATCGTCGCGGGCAAGCTGGGGACGGTGGTGCACGCCCAGATCGAGTACTGTCGGCGGTACGACCTCAGCGAGGGGCCGTGGCGGGGCCGGACGAAGCCGGATGCGCCCAAGCCTGCGGACCTCGACTGGGAACGGTGGCTGGGGCCGGCGCCCAGGCGCGAGTGGTACGCCCCGCGGTACTTCGAGTGGCGAAACTACAAGGACTACTCGGGCGGGATCGGCACGGACCTGTTCGTGCACCGGCTGAGCCGAATCATCAAGTCGTGCGGCCTTGCGTTCCCCAAGACCGTCGCGGGCCAGGGCGGCATCTACATCTGGAAGGACGACCGCG
Source organism: Planctomycetota bacterium (assembly GCA_016209665.1). GTDB lineage: Bacteria > Planctomycetota > Phycisphaerae > UBA1845 > PWPN01 > JACQVT01. The sequence continues at coordinate 4,296 of JACQVT010000934.1, forward strand.
AGCTGCCCGACAACTTCCAGATGGTGGCCGAGTACCCGGCGATCGAGGGCGTGACCAACGGCATGACCGTGCACATCCTGGGCACGATGGCCAACCGCTACAAGTACGATCACGCGATCCGCGGCTACAAGGCCACGCTGGTCTTCGGCGGCAAGGGCGGCGGCTGGCAGATCTTCGAGGAAGGCAGCGGCAAGCTGCTCGAGACCTACACCAGGCAGGGCGGGGAAGAGATCGGCCTGCACCACAAGAACCATTTCGCGGCCATCCGCAAAGGTGTCGAGCTGAACTGCCCGGCGGAGCTGGGGCTGTACGCGGTCGTCGGCGTGCGGATGGCGAACCTGTCGTGGTTCCAGCGGCGGCTGCTGGCCTGGGATGACAAGGCGGGCAAGGTGGTGCCGGCGGAGGTGGTCGACCCGCCGGCACAGCCGGTGGAACTGGGCTGACGGGAATACCTGACGCGGGGACACGGCGACGCGGGGACGCGGAGAGATCACGATATCCTGACTCGTTCGCCGCGTCTCCGCGTCCCCGTGTCTCCGCGTCAGTTCAAACCGGAACGGCGAGGCCATCATGGCTGACATACCCGGCGACCAGTGGCGGATCGACGAGCAGTTCATGCGGCAGGCGCTGCGCGAGGCCGAGGCGGCGCTGGACACCGAGGATGTGCCGGTCGGGGCGGTGGTGGTGCACGAGGGGTCTGTCGTGGGCCGCGGCCGCAATCA
>JACQVT010000901.1 GCA_016209665.1 Planctomycetota bacterium
GCCTCCCGCGAACACCAGCGTGTCCAGGCCGCCGAGCACCGCGGCCAGGGCCCCGATCCATTTTTTCGCCTGGTGGCAGAACAGGGCGATGGCCTCGGCCGCCCGTACGTCGTCCTTCTCCCGCCCCAGCAGGTCGCGCACGTCGGAGCTGGTCTCGGACACGCCGAGCAGGCCGGACCGGGCGTGGACCATCTCGTAGAACTGCCGGGCGGTCATGCCCTCGGTGCGAGCCAGGTACTCGACCACGCCGGGATCGAGGTCGCCCGACCGCGTGCTCATCACCAGGCCGGCCGCCGGCGTGAACGCCATCGTGGTGTCGATCGAACGGCCGTCGCGCACCGCGGCCATGCTTGCTCCGTTGCCCAGGTGGGCCAGGATCACCCGGCCGCGGGCGGCGGCGGGCCCGGCGATGCCCTCCAGCTCCTGCATCAGGTACGTGTAGGACAAACCGTGGAACCCGTAGCGCTGCACACCGGCCGCGTCGTAACGCCGGGGAATCGGCAGCAGCTTGGCCACCCGCGGTAGATCGCGGTGGAACGCCGTGTCGAAGCAGGCGATCTGCGGCAGGTCGGGGTACTGCCGGCCCAGGGCCTCGATCAGCGTCGTCTGGGCCGGCATGTGGGCGGGGGCGAACGGCGCCAGACGACACAGTTGGGCCATCACCTCGTCGGTGACGACCTGCGGTGTGTAGTAGACGTTGCCGCCGTGCACCACGCGGTGGCCGATCGCCCGAATGGCCACGGATTCGCCGCCGCCGTTGAGAATCTCCGCCAGGATCGGAATGCAGGCCGCATGGCCGGGCAGTTCGACCCGGCGGCGGTCCTGCATGCCGGCGACGGGGTCGATCACAGCCAGCGTCGCGTCGGGCAGGCCGATGCGATCGAACTTGCCCGACCGGACGCACACGGGCGGATCGGCCGCGCGGAACAGCGCGAACTTCAGGCTCGACGAGCCGCCGTTGATCACCAGCACGCAGCGATCGATCTGTGCTTGCGTTGACACTCGACCCTCCGCTTCAGCTTCGTTGTTTGTAGTGCACCGACGGCAGCGCCCGCAGCTCCGCCGCCTTGTCCTCTGGCGACGTGTCCGACAGGAAGCTGCCGCCGCCCACCTCGGGCCCGGCCAGGTACTTGCGGAGGTTCGGCTTGCGCAGCGGCGGGTGAAACTCGATGTGGAAATGGAACGCCGAATGGTCCCGCCCGTCGGTCGGGGCCTGGTGCAGACACATGACGTATGGGAACGACATCCGCCACAGGTTGTCCAGCCGCACCAGCGTGTCCTTCAGCACGCCCGCCAGGTCGTATCGTTCGCGGTCGCTCAAGGCGGCGATGCTCGGGTGCGTCTCCCCGGGCGCGACGAACACCTCGTAGGGATAGCGGGCGAAGTACGGAACGAACGCGATGGCCGAGTCCCGCTCGTACAGGATTCGCCGCCCGTCCTCGTGCTCGGCGGCCAGAATGTCCTGAAACAGCGCGCGTCCGGTGTCCGCACGGTGCCGCCGGCAAACGCTGTCCTCGACCTCGATCGTCTTGAACACGAAATTCGTCGCGTAGATCTGCCCGTGCGGGTGCGGGTTGGACATGCCGACCGCCTCGCCCTTGTTTTCGAACGTCAGGACGTGGTTGACCTCGGGCCGCTCGCCGAGCGAGACGTATTCCTCCTGCCAGACCCGCAGCAGGGCGTCGATCTGGCCGACGGACAGCTCGGCCAACGTTTCGTTGTGCCGGCGGCTGTAGCAGACCATGCGGGCGATGCCGACGGCGGGCCGATTGCGGTAGATGCCTGCCGGCGCATCCAGCTCGGCCGGGGCGTTCAGGCCCACGCAGGGCAGGTCGTTGTCGAAAACAAACGTCTGGCGGTAGTCGGGGTTGACCGCTCCGCCCACCCGCGGGTTTCCGGGACAAAGGTAACAGTCGGGGTCGTAATCGGGCAGGGCCGCCTCGCGCGGGACCGCCTCCTCGCCGCTCCACGGCCGGTCCTGCCGATGAGCGGCCACGATGACCCACTCCTCCCGCAGCGGATGCCAGCGTTCTTCCCACACCGGATCGGATCCTCAGATATTGTGCCCGAGCCAGAAGGCGTCGGCCATCCGCGAGGCCATCTGGCGGTTGCTCAAGATCAGCGGCAGCAGAAAGTGCACGTCGGTGTTGGGCGGGCGCAGGTACTCGGCCATTGTCGATCGCCACGTCGTGCTGAACTGCCGAAGCTGGTCCTGCGGATGCGGGCCGGCCATCGCGGCAACGATGCCGTCGACCGCCAGCCGGGCCGACCAGACCGCCGGGTACAGCCCCTCGCCGCTGGTCTCGCTGACGA
>JACQVT010000902.1 GCA_016209665.1 Planctomycetota bacterium
ACCGGCTGGAAGCCGGTCCCACACAGAAGAAGACCGCTTTCCCCAACCGCCGCTGATCATCAACACCGGCACGTTCTCCGACAAGTTCGGCACGCCCCACCGCTGGCACGTCAGCCGCACGCATACGCTGTACTGGGACGGCGAGCCGTTCATCCCCGTCGGCGGCATGTTGATCCCCGACGACAACTTCGATTCGTTCAAGGCCCAGATCGACCTGCTGGCCCGGAACAACGTCCGCGACATCTATTTCAACGTCGGCAACAGCATCCACATGCCGCACACCTGGGAGACCAAGTCCGACGAGAAGCTGCGCTACTTCCAGAAGTGCATCGACTACATGGACGAGGCCGGCATGCGCTACGGGATGGAGTTCTCCGGCCTGCAGGCCCACGGCTACGCCTACGACCTCATGGGCGGCAAGGAAATCGCGTTTGCCGTCCGCCCCAACGACAAGGGCGAGCCCGAACCGCGGATGGAGCGGCGGAACGACGACGAGTGGCTCGAGGACGGGGCGATTCACGCGGCGTACCGCAAGATTCGCGACGCCTGGTACATCATCGTCGACGACGCGAGCGGCACCGTGGTCGGCCACGGCAAGGCGAAGGTGCTGCACGACGAGCGCAAAGACCGCGAAGGAAAGGAACGCGGTGCTGAGGAGCAGGTGGCCCGCGCTCATGTCCCCGAACAGTTGAAACCGGGCGAGTACAGGTTGTGCCTGACTGTTTCGCAGTACCGCGACGGATGGAATACGAACATGTATTACTGGGGCGAGGACACGCCCAAATACTACCAGGCCATCCGCGACCTCTACGGCAGGATGCGCATGGGACCGGGCTTTCGGTTTGTCGTCGACGCCTTTTGGAACGAGAACAACTTCAACCACGGCCTGGTGCCGTCGGACGTGAGCTTCCGCGAACGCCACGCGAAGTACCTCAAATCACGCTACGGCGCCATCGAACGCCTGCGCAAGGCGTGGGCAGTCGATGGTGCTGATGATACCCTCACCGACTTCGACGACGCCGCAGACTACTTGCCTCTTCGCGGCGTCCGCGAAACGACCACCGACGTCGCATGGGATTACCTGATCAATGTGCGCACGAGGGACCTCGTTCGCGTCCAACAATCGGTCAGCCAGCACCGCTACGACCTGCTCGAGTCCATCGGCAAGCAGGTGCGGGATTATCACATCGAGGTGGCGGACCTGATCCAGGATCTGTTTGACGTGCCGGTCGTGTTCAAGTTCTTCTCGGGCGTCGACCTGTGGCACGTCAACGACGCGGGGCTGGCCGGCGGCCACGACGGCGTAGGTATGGAGACCTACGGCGTGGGCGAGCCGCAACTGACGTTCATGGGCATCTCGGCCCTGAGCAGTTGCCGGCAATCAACCAAGACCATGTGGCTCATCGCCAGCGAGATCGGCGAGGGCAACCACCAGGACCAGGCCCTGGCCCGCAACAAACTGTTCGGCTGCACGAGCCGGCTGGGCACGATGTACCCCATCTACGCGTCGCTGATGAGCGGCGGGGCCAAGGGCCTTTACCACTACTACATGGTGCCGTCGCCGGGGGCCGACCGCTTCTGGGATGATGCGATCATCCGCGACCCGCGCCAGCTCGAATGGATGGGCACGTTCGCCCGCATCGTCGAGAACGCCCCGAAGCTGGCCGATTACGAGCCGACGGTCTACTACCGCTTCCCCGCGCTGTATCAGCCCAACTCGGGCCTGCTGTACAGCGATCCGCACCGCGACTATTTCAACACCGACTGCCTGTGGTGGGTCGACCCGGCGGGCAAGCTGCCCAACGGAGCGTGGCTGCTGCCGACGTTCAGCCTGCGGGTGCCGACGGACATGATGTTCATCAACCTGGAAAACGCCCCAGCCACGCTCCGCTGGGCTGACGAAATCGCGGCCTATCTGAAGTCTGTGCGGGACCGGCATCCCCATGTGTGGGACCGACATCCTGCCGGTCCACGTGTGACGTGGCTGGGCTACCGCCGCGACCTGGGCACGATTCCGGCCATCGACCGGTACTACACGCCCGAGTTCGCCAAGGATGATGACGGCATCGAGATTCAGGTGCTCAAGCCGACGCCGGACTGCCGCGTCATCGCCGCCAACAAGGCCGGCCAGGTCTGGAACCTGATGGTCGGCGACGTGCAGATCATCAGCAAGAACGCCGAGAACAAGACCGGCTGGCGGCCCGACCGCGTCGTGCTCGACGGCAAGACCCATCGCTACGACTACTGGACGTTCATGCGCGAGCGTCTGGGCGTGGAACGTCTTGAAACCATCGGGACGTTCGACGGCTTTTCTTACGTCGACAACGGCCAGAGCGTGACCGTGATCGCTCTGGATGCCGAGTTGGAGAAGACCGTCAGAATCGGCGATCACCTGCCCGCCTGGACAATCGACGGCACAGGCAACGTGTTCTCGCCCATCCCGCCGGCCGACCACCCTGTCTCTTTCCGCGAGTTGCCGGCCGGGACAACGGCCACATACGCCTGCGGCGACCCCATCAGCATCCCGCCCGACGGCGAGCTGATCGTGAACCTCCGCCCCGACGAACTGACTCTGACCAATTCCCAGGGACGGTTTCCCTGGGCCCGCGAGGGGCTTCTGTTCGACACGACGCGCAGCCATGCCGCGGTGATCGTGCGTACGCCGGGCAAGGGCGGACCTGCGAAGTCGGCTGACGTTTTCGACCACAGTCCCCCGGACCCCACAATACGGATCGAGGCAGAGCATCCAACCGCCTCGAACTTCAACCTCGACACATTCAGCGGCCTGGCCGGCATGAGCGGCGACGGCATGTTGGGGTTGGCCACCCGGGTGCCGCCGCCCGGACCCGACGGCTATTTCGCGACTTGGTCGTTCGACGTCACGCGCACGGGCACCTACACCCTGCAAATCCGCGAGGGGTATCTGGCCACGGCATCGCCCGGCCGGTGGCGGATCGACGATGGCCTCTGGCACGCGGCACCCAACACGTATGTACCCGAGGACATCGGCCTGGTCGCCCAATACAACGCCCTCGATGACGAGCGCATGATATTCGGCCGGTACATCTACGGACGGGTCGAACTGACGGCGGGCACGCACTGGCTGACGTACAGCGTCGTCGACAAACGTCCCGGCGGGCTGGACATCGGCTTGCAGAACGCCACACCCTACGCCAAGCTGCTGGATTGTTTCAGGTTCACACCGGTGACGGAAGCCCGCAGCCGCAAGCGTCTGTCCGTCCGCGTCAATCTGCTCGCGAATCCCAGCCTGGAGCAGGACACCGGCGGTTGGAGCGCCTGCGAATGGACCGGCGACCGCTGGAAATGGGTCGAACTCCGCGACGAGCGCGGCTGGGAGCGCGACTTCTGGTGGACGCGCAAAGTCGGCGGCGAGGGTCGCATCTTCATCGACAAGCTCATGGACATAGGCGGCCTGACCGTGCGGCAATCCTACGTGGGCGTGCGGTCGCTCCGCATCCGGGCGGGCGAGCAGCCCCGGCGGTTCTCCGGACAACCGATCGCGGTGGCCCCGGGCGAACGCATCGCGTTCGGCGGTTACGTCCGCGCCGAGACGCGGGACGCCAAGGCGGACGTCCGTGTGCGATTCCTCGACGCCGACGGCCGGGACCTCACCACGGTGGCTTCACCGCCCCTCCAGGGCGACACGCACTGGGAGCGCATGGA
>JACQVT010000903.1 GCA_016209665.1 Planctomycetota bacterium
GGTCAATGATGCCCAACTCGAGGGACCCAACCGCAAGAAGACGTCGAAGACCGCGGTCGCCGTTTTCCTGCGGCAGAACTTCATCGCCTGGATCGAAGGCGCGCCTGGATCGGGGAAGCACATGACCTGGCAGCCGGTAAGCGACGAGGTCAAGTGGCACAGCACTCAGTCTATCGTGGCCAACCTCGTGGGTAAGGCCAGGTGGGTGGCGGTAGCGGCGGGGTCGGAGATCGAGTTGGGCCATACGCAAGGTAAACCAAAGTAAGTGAGCCACCGGGCCTCGACACGCGGACGCGACCAGGCTCCGACGAGCCGAAGGGAGACTCGCCGGACACCCGCCGACCCCTGCCGTATAATGCCCGCCATCGGTCGTTGGCCCTAGAGGTTCCCGACGAGTTCTGCGACCACTGGTCCGAATGCTATGCCGAAGTCCCGGATCAAGATCATCGCCATTGCCGCTTTGTCCGGATTGGGTGGCATCCTGCCCGCCCGCACGCTCGCTCAGTCCGCGCCCGCGACGTCCCCCGGCGAACCGGCGGACGTCCTCAGCCCCCAGACGGTGCGTTCGCTGATCGTGGCCATCGCCAAGTGGCGAGCCGAGGACTTCGCCGCGGCGGGGAGAGACCTGTCGCGGTTGATCAACGCCGCCACCGCCGACGAACGCGACGCCATGTCCGCGCGGACCCGGGCGACGACGGGGCTGTCGCTGGCGGAACTGGCGGCGGACGCGCACTACCGGGCGGCTCTGGCCGCACGAAGGGGGGCGGCGATCCGCCTGGCGTACGTGACGGAGTACGAGAAGCCCGCGCTGATCCCCAAGCTCGTCGAGGCCTACGGGGCGGCGATCCGCGAGCGGCAGGAGCGGCGGCCCGTCCAGCCCGCCGTTCCCAAGGCTCGTGTCCCGGCCGGTGCCGCCAGCCGGCCTTGGTACGAGGCCCCCGCATATGCCCAGACGCGGCCGGCGTCAGACTCGGCCGAAGAGGTTGAAGATTTCGCGGTAATCGACTGGATTGATCGGCCGGAAGAGTTCATCGGCTCGACCGAGCAGGCCAAGGCCCTGGCCCCGCGGGTCCATCGCGCGGCGAGCCTGCTCAACGAGCGTCTGCGCTTCGATCCTGCGGTCCGCGACGATCCGGGCCTCAAGGAGCGTCTCCTGGAGGACAAGCAGCGGCTCGCTCGGCTGTCCAAGGTGCTCACCGTCTGGGCGGGCCGCAAGCCGCCCCCCGGGCCGGACCCGCAGGCCCGGGCCCGAGAGCAGGCCAGACGCCAGGAGTTGCAGCAACTCATGCAGGCCCGCCACGCCGAGGAGATGGACCGAATCCGCCAGGCGCAGGAGAATGCCCGCAAGTGGCAGGCCGAAGAGGCGCGGCGCGGAAAGGGCCCGAGCCTGTTCGACTGGCTCCGGCCGCGATCGACGGACCGGCCGACGCCGGCGGCTGCGCCGACGCCGCCGGCACAGGAGCAACCGCAACCCGCGCCGGCGCCTCAATGAGTCGCGGTCCCAAGGACCTGAATCGCTGGGCCTTGACAACCCGAAGGGAGAAGCCGATGCCGACGAACGTCATTCTGGAAACGAGTATCCCCGGCCTGCCGCTCCGCCGGGGCAAGGTCCGCGACGTCTACGACCTGGGCGAGACGCTGCTGTTCGTGGCCAGCGATCGCATCAGCGCGTTCGACGTGGTCATGCCCAACGGCATCCCGCACAAGGGCGAGGTGCTGACCCGGCTGAGCGCGTTCTGGTTGGGCCGGCTTTCGGACATCCGGCACCACCTGATCGAGGTCATCGAGGACCGGGCCCCCGCCGGCCTGGAGCGTCACCTCGACGTGCTGCGTGGGCGGTCGATGCTGGTTCGAAAGCTGCGGGTGGCGCCGATCGAGTGCGTGGTCCGCGGCTACATTACCGGCAGCGGCTGGAAGGAGTACACCCAGGCTGGCACCGTCTGCGGCATCCGGCTGCCCGCCGGCCTGCGCCAGTGCGACCCGCTGCCCGAGCCCGTCTTCACGCCCGCCACCAAGGCCGACGAGGGCCACGACGAAAACATCTCGTTCGATGAGATGTGCCATAATATAGGCACCCAATCCGCCGAGCTGCTGCGCGACCACAGCATCGCCGTCTACCGCGCCGCCGCCGCCTACGCCCGCCAGCGGGGCGTGATCATCGCCGACACCAAGTTCGAGTGGGCCCTGGACGACGGGCGGCCGGTGCTGGTCGACGAGGTGCTGACCCCGGATTCGTCGCGGTTCTGGCCGGCCGACGCCTACGAGCCCGGCCACGACCAGCCCAGCTTCGACAAGCAGTACGTGCGGAACTACCTCGAGACGCTCGACTGGAACAAAGCCCCGCCCGGCCCGCGCCTGCCCGACGACGTGGTCGCCAACACCAGCCGCAAGTACATCGAGGCCTACGAACGCCTCACCGGCTCGCCGTTCCCGCGTCGCTGACCCCTGCCCCCGCCTCGCGTCAAGCGATGCGGTCGGGCACCTCGAAGCCCTTGCGCGACCCGCCGGTGAGAATCTCGTTGGCCTGGTGGTCGCCCCGGACACCGCCAGTGGCCGGATCGACAATCAGCTTGCGGCCCAGACGGTACCGCATTTCCTCCAGCTTCAAGCCGTGGGCCGTCAGGTGCTCCTCCATGCGGGCCAGCGTCTCGTAGGCCTCCTGGTTGTCGCCGAAGGCCTTGGTCTTCCGGTTGAACGGCACCATCTCGCCGCAGCGGTACGAGGCGTTGGCCAGGTGGCACAGGGCGCTGGAGTAATGCCCATCGAGAATCTCGGCGTTCAGGTCCGACCGTTGCCCGCTCCGCATGGCGGCGATGAAGTTCGAGAAGTTGTCCTTGCCCGGTGAGTCCGCCACCTCGACTTGCGGCAGCGGCTCCGGCGTCTCGCTGCCCGTGGGATAGAACTTCGTTCCCCGGATCGTCCCCGCTTCCAGGTGATAGATGTTGCCCACGCCCTGATCGAGATACTTGTCGCTCGGCAGACCGCGGACCTCGAATACGAGCTGCGTCTCGCCGTAGTCGAAGACGGCGATCTGCGTGTTGGCGGTCTGGCCCTGATCCTCGTAACCGAACCGGCCGCCCAGGCTGATGACGCTTCGCGGCAGCGTCGCCCCCGCGATGGCCCAGCGGGCCTTGTCCATTTCGTGTACGCCCTGGTTGCCGATGTCCCCATTGCCGGTATCCCAGAACCAGTGCCAGTTGTAGTGAACGAGGTTCTCGTGGTACGGCTGCCTGGGGGCGGGCCCCAGCCAGAGGTCGAAATCCAGTTCGGGCGGCGGCGTGGTGGCTTCCTTGAAGCCGATGCTGTCTCGCCGCTTGTAGCACATCCCCCGCGACACCAGCAGCTTGCCCAGCTTGCCCGACTGGATGGCGGCCACCACCTGGTCGTAGCCGCTCTTGCTCCGCGACTGCGTGCCGTGCTGCACGATCCGGTTGTACCGGCGGGCAGCCTCGACGGCGACGCGGCCCTCGTGGATGTTGTGGCTCATGGGCTTTTCCACGTAGACGTCCTTACCCGCCTGGCAGGCCCAGATGGTCTGAAGCGCATGCCAGTGGTTTGGCGTAGCGATTGCGACAACGTCCACTTCCTTGTCATCAAGGACGCGGCGCAGGTCGACTTCGGTTTTTGGCGCCTGCGGCGCGTAAGCACTCATTCTTTTGAGCGCTTCAGGAA
>JACQVT010000911.1 GCA_016209665.1 Planctomycetota bacterium
GCCGGGGTAGCGCTCGTCGGACTCCTCCAGGACGGGCGGCGGCACGTCGTAGCTGCGCCGCCAGATGAGCACCTGCGGTTCGCCGAACTTCGCCGCCGTCTCGGCTTTGTTGAGCCCCTGCAGGGCCCCGTAGTGCCGTTCGTTGAGCCGCCACGAGCGGTGGACGGGGATCCACATCAGGTCCATCTCGTCGAGGACCATCCATAGCGTGCGGATAGCCCGTTTGAGCACGGAGGTGTAGGCCACGTCGAACGTGAACCCGGCCGCCTTGAGCACGCGGCCGGCCTCGACGGCCTCGGTGCGGCCCTTGTCGGACAGGTCGACGTCGGTCCAGCCGGTGAACCGGTTCTCCTTGTTCCAGGTGCTTTCGCCATGCCGAACGAGAACAAGCTTGTACATCGGTCTTCCTCAAGAACACATCGGGGCCGCACGCCACCACGGCGGAGGCCGCTGGCCCGGTATTCTAGCGGCTGGAACCATGCAGCCCAATAGCCGCGCCGCGGGATGATGCAGCTCCTCGCCGGCCGACTGAACACGAGAAGACAGCACGGGTGGCCCAGGTCCTTCTTGGACCTGGGGGAGCCGACAATTCGCTCCAGAAGCTGCGGCGCGATTCGGAATCGGCTCCCCCGCGTCTGAAGGACGTGGGGCACCCAAGACGGTTGAGAGGCAAATCATTGTGCGTCCGCACTTACTGTGCGTCCTGAAGCCCCGAAAACGGACCGGCTGGAAGCCGGTCCCACACGGGTTTTGGGACGCACTCTCATTCGGCGTTGGTGGCGGGACTCGTCGACGGCCGGGAGGTGGGCGGATGCAGCCGCTGCTGAGCGATCAGGGCCTCGGCCCGCAGCCGCGCGCCTGACAGGCCCGGCTCGGGAATCATCGCCCGCAGTTGCTCGTAGGTCTCGATGGCGTCGAGGGCCCGCCGCCCGTCGCCCAGCTCCAGGTAGCTCCGCAGCAGTACCATATATGCGTCACTCACCTTGCCGAAGCGTTCGACCAACTGGTTTGCCGCCTGGATGGCTTCGGGGTATCGGCCTGAATAGAACAGCACCGACGCATAGTTGCGACGTCCCTGGAAGTTGTCGGGCTGCCGCACGATGACTTCCCGCTGCATGGTCAGGTTGTCGGCGAACTTGGCCGCGTACTGCCACGACTGCGGCAGCAGCACCAGGGCCAGGGCGAGTCCGCCGACGGTGGCCGCCCGGCCCCGCGAACGCACCACCCGGCTGAGCGGGGCGGCCATCAGCACCGTCGGCAGGTACAGCCACCGCTCGGCATAGAACCACCGGGCCACCGGGACCGCCTGGATCGGGATCGCCAGCGTGAGCAGCAGCCCCGCCAGCAGGGCCCCCGTCAGGTCCCGCCGCCACCACAACACGACCACCGCGCCGACCAGCGCCGCCGCGACGACGATGCCCGCCAGCACGTCGCCGTACAGCCCGTCCGCGGGCGACAGGGCCGGATAGGACCAGATCGGGCACAGGCTGTCCGGCCAAGTGAGGTTCCGCACCACCGTCCACAGCAACCGGAACGGGGTCAGCAGGTGCTCGATCAGTCCGACGTGGGCCATCGGCACCTCGTAGATCCGCGTCCGCTCGGCCTCGAGGTGCGTCTTCCACCCGAACACGAGATATCGGCAGAAGAGGAACGCGGCCACCGCGAAGGCGAATCCCACGTGCGGCGGCGCGAACGTGTTGTTGACCCAGTCGCGGACCGGCGTCCGCGACGACGGCAAATCGCGGTCGCGGCGGTGCCACAGGTCGACAGCCACCAGCGCCGGCCAGAGGAAGACCGCGTGCTCCTTGCTCATCACCGCCGCGGCCAGCAACGAGCTGCTGAACAAAATGTGCCTGACGGACCGCCGGCCGCCCGCGGGCGGTCGCCCTTGACGCGCGACCCTTGACGCGCGACGCGACTTCGTCGCTCTTGGACGCCTTGCGTCCCGTCGCGTGTCAAGGGCGACGCGACTTCGTCGCTCTTGGACGCCTTGCGTCCCGTCGCGTGTCAAGGGTCGCACGTGCCGGGCCAGCAACCACGCTGCGAAGCAGCCGGCCAGCAGTTCGGCCCGGCCGTAGATCGTCACCACCGCCTCCGTGTGCACCGGATGCGCGGCGAAGAGCATCCCCGCCATCCCGCCGGCCGTGGCACTGCCGGTCAGTCGCCAGGCCAGCACCACCACGCCGACGCAGGTCAGCACGTGCAGAGCGAGGTTCACCACGCGAAAGGGCCTCGGGCGCAGTGGATCGCCCGCCACCAGGGCGTTGATCCGCAGTGACAGCGTGGTCAGCGGCCGGTACAGCTTGTCCTGCGAGATGAACCGCGGCCAGTACGGCTCGAGCCACACGCGGGACCACGGCACGGGTTCAAGACCGGGCCGATGCACGTTGACCGCCGGGTTGTTCAGCACGATTGGGATATCGTCGTACACGAACTCGTTGTCGATCGCGGGCAGAAACGTGATCAGCCCGACTACCGCCGACGCCACGCACGCCGCCACCAGCCCCCAATGCCGGCGCGGGGTCGCCAAGGCCGTTGCGGGCGCGTTCGCATTGGGTCCCTGGTCGAGCATGTGGTAGTACCCGGTCCATCGACAACGAGCCGCGGGGTTCATCCCGGCGCATCGCGCCGCGCAGCATTCCACCTGCGTGAGGATAAACCCTTCGTCACGTTCGGGAAAGCACCGCGGCTTTCGGCGATAGCGTGACAGTTTCGGCAGGGAGGACTCGCGAGCAGTCTTTCAGAGCCCGGAGCGCAAGCGACGGGAAGCTCCGACATCCGCGTGGTCGACTGCATACGAAGCAACCCGCTCGCTCGCGCTCGGGGCTCTGATTGCTGCGACTTGACGATCACGCGGCCGGGTTCGGCAGGTCACGTCAGCCGGATTTGGACGAGTTCCGCCGGGGCGTTGATCCGCACCGGGAACCAGTTGCCGACGCCGCTGGTGAGATACAAGGCCGCATCGCCGCGGCGGTATTCGCCCCAGATATATCGGAACAGCAGGCTGCCCCCGCCGATGGGGTGGGGCGAGCCGGGCGGCGTCAGCATCAGTTGCCCGCCGTGGGTGTGGCCGGCCAGCGTCAGGTCCACGCCGGCGTCGGTGAGGGCGTCGAAGGCGTGAGGATGGTGGGCCAGGGCGAGCGTGAAGACCTCGGGCTCGGCGCCGGCCATGACGGCGGCCACCCGCTCGCGGTGGCCCGGCCGGCCGAACGCTTGGGTGTCGTACCGCGACCAGTCGAGGCCGACGATCTGCATGCGCTCGCCGCCGATGCTCAGGATCAGGCGGTCGTCGCACAGGAAGTTCGGCTCGCGCCAGCGCAGGTAGGCCCGGGCGTCGCCGCTCGAATCGATCAGGTCGTGGTTGCCGATGACCACGTAGCGCCCGTAGCCGCTGTGCAGTTGGCGGAACGCATCGCACGCCTCGGGCAGGTAGGTCAGCGAATGGTCGACCGTGTCGCCCGTGATGGCGATGAGGTCGCTGTCGAGCTTGTTGACCGCCTCGACGACCGCGGGCAGGTGCTCGGGCCTGAACAGCCGTCCGACGTGCAGGTCGCTCAGATGGGTGATCGTCAGGCCCCGCAGCCGGTCCGGCAGCCGCGGCAACTGCATCTCGATCCGGCGAACGGCGAACCGCCCCTGCTGGCGCAGCCCGGCGGCCACCGCGCTGCCGGCGATCACCACCGGTGCCGTCGCCAGCGCGCCGGTCAGAAACGCCCGCCGGCTTGGGGGGCGGGCATCCCTGCCCGCCTGGCTTGCGGCTTGCGGCTGGCGGCTGGCGCACGCCGCAAGGCGCAAGCCGCGGGGCGCCACCCGGGCCGCCACCCCGCGCAGGATCAAATACGCGATCCACGGCCCCAGCGCCAGCAGACCGGCGACCCCGAGCAGCACGTGCCACGTCATCACCCACATCAGCGCCGGCACCGGCAGCCGGTCGTAGCCCCGCCAGCCCAGCAGCAGCGTGACGACGGGAAGCATCACCGCGATGGCATACGCGCCCATCAGGCCCCGCGACACGCGCCATCGCCGTGCGACACAATGGCCTCGCTCAGCCGAGGCGGGCCGCGAGTCCCCCGCCGGCGCATGGCTCGGCCCGGCAAGCCGCTCATCCACCCAGGCCCACCAGAACACCGTCGGGCACGCCATCAGCAACAGCAACAGGGGGAACACGGCCAGCACCGGCCAACGCAACGGCCCGAGACGAACGATCAGCAGCAGAGCCACGGCCGCCGCCGCCACCGCCAGCACTCCCGTCCTCAGTCTGCGTTGCCAGTTGTGCCGCATAGGATCACGGGATTATACGTCCACCGGAAACGAGGGTTCACGGCCGGGTGTTCGCGGTGGGCACAACGGGTGCGCGACGCGATCGCCGGACTGCGTTGTTTCCGGTGGGTGCAGCTCACCTCTGCCTTGCGGGTGTGGCTGATGTGGAAAGGCGAGACGTCCACATCCAGCGGACTCCAATCCTGATGGCATGCCGTCAGCTTGGGTGCGTGCCGTCGAACCATCTCGGCCGACTCCTCCAGCAAAACGGTCCGCCCACGCGCTTCCGCGGACGCGGTCGCCGCCGCCTCGTGGGTCCGCAGTGCGCCCAGCCGCTGCCGCAACGTCGGCTCAGACGGCACCCGCCCCAGCTCCAGGGCCAGGCGGAAGAACTCGTCCGACTCGGCCGCGAAGGTGTTGGTGGTAGAATACCGTCAAGGATTCAGGTGCAAGTCACCGACGAGCACTTCTCCCGCGCGTGCAGCGCGCTGCAAATTCCGGTGCAGAAGGCCGGCGAACAGCCGCGCACCGCGTCCGGCGACCGGCGTTGGTCACCGCAAAACACGGACATTCAAATCTATGCACAGGTAGGTATGGGCGATACTGGACTTGAACCAGTGACCTCTTGCATGTCGAGCAAGCGCTCTAGCCAACTGAGCTAATCGCCCGCCGGGACCTCTATTACAGCCGAATCGGGGGGACGTGTCAACCACTGCAGGCGGGCTTGGGGGAACCGGGTGCGCGACAGCTTGGGCGAGATAGCTGCACGTGGGCCGTGCTACGCCCAAGGGCTACGCCCTGGCGAGTGGCCCGCGTCTTTCAGACGCGGGGGAGCCGATTCTGATTCGCCGGGCAGTTCCGGGAACGAATCATCGGCTCCGTTCGGCCGAGTTCACGGCCGAAGCCCCCAGGTCCAAGGAGGACCTGGGCCACCCCGCCGATTCTGTCACGGACCCGGCGGAAGCGGCGTTGGTGGGGCCTGCGCGTCGGGGTACAATACCGGGCTGGCCTGAATCGGGCTGGTCGGCCGCCAATCACGCGCCGGGAGCGAAGGCATGGACTCGCCGATGATTTCCATTCACGGGGCCCGAGAGCACAACCTGCGGGACGTGACCCTGGAACTGCCGCGGAACAAGCTGATCTGCCTGACCGGTGTGTCGGGCAGCGGCAAGAGCAGCCTGGCGTTCGACACGTTGTACGCCGAGGGCCAGCGGCGATACATCGAGTCGCTCAGCGCCTACGCCCGGCAGTTTCTGGGCACGCTGGCCAAGCCGGACGTGGACCAGATCACCGGCCTGAGCCCGGCCCTCGCCATCCAGCAGAAGTCGACCGGCTGGAACCCGCGGAGCACCGTGGGCACGGTCACCGGCATCTACGATTTCCTGCGCGTGCTGTACGCCCGGGCGGGCCGGCAGCACTGCCCGAACTGCGGGCGGCTGATCAGCGCCCAGACCTCCGAGTCGATCGTGGCGAGGATCATGACGCTGCCGCTCGGCACGCGGGTGCTGCTGTTGGCCCCGGTGGTTCGCGGGCAGAAGGGCGAGCACGTCGAGCTGCTGGAGGACCTGCGGCGGCGCGGGTTCGTGCGGGCCCGGATCGACGGGCAAGTGTGTCATCTCGACCAGGCCCCCAAGCTGGGGCGGCACAACCGTCACGACATCGAAGTGGTGATCGACCGACTCGTCATGGCCCCCGACATCCGTGCCCGGCTGAGCGAGGCCGTCGAGACCGCCCTCCAGGTGGGCGAAGGGACGATGATCGTCGCCCCTGCTGAAGCAAGAGAAAAAGGGGTCGGGAGTCTTTTCAGGGGCGGCGAGCTGGTGTTGTCGTCGCGGTACGCCTGCACCGATTGCGGGATCGGGTTTGACGCGCCGTCGCCGCAGTTGTTCAGCTTCAACTCGCCGACCGGCATGTGCCTGACGTGCGACGGCATCGGAGCGGTGCACGACTTCGACCCCGACCTGCTGATTCCCGACCCGAGCCTGCCGTTTTACGCTCCGTGCGTGGTGCCGCTGCGGCATCGGCCGGGCCGGTGGCGGCGGCACATCTACGAGGGCGTGGCCCGGCACGTCGGGTTCGACATTAACCTGCCGTGGAACACGCTCCCCGCCAAGGCCCGCGAGGCCCTGCTCTACGGCACGGGCGACGCCCACATCACGTTCGAGTGGCGGCACTCGGGCGGCGTGTGGAAGCACGGCGACAAGTTCGAGGGCGTCATCGCGGAACTGAAATCCAAGCACCGCCAGGCCAAGGCCAGCTTCGTGCGGCGGTACTACGAGAAGTTCATGCGGCACCGACGGTGCGAGACGTGCGGCGGGGCGAGGCTCAACCCGCAGGCCCGGGCCGTCCGGGTGGGCGGCAAGGCCCTGCCCGAGGCGTGCGCGATGTCCGTCCAGCAGGCGCTTTCGTTCTTCAACTCGCTGGAGCTGACGCCGACGGAAACGATCATCGCGGCCGAGGTGCTCAAGGAGGTGCGGGCCCGCCTGGAGTTCCTGGTGAACGTCGGGCTGGACTACCTGACGCTGGATCGCACGGCCCCGACGC
>JACQVT010000915.1 GCA_016209665.1 Planctomycetota bacterium
CCTCGCCTCGGCGGCCAGACGCGCGGCGATGCGGACGACGCGCCGCGAATGCGCGAGCTGATGCGGAAGTACCGCGATCTGCCCATGGACCTCGCCGATGCCAGTTTGGTCGCCTTGGCTGAGGCGCTGAACCGTCGGCAGGTCTTCACCCTCGATGGCGACTTCCAGGTCTACCGCTTCCGCGACCGCGAAGCCTTCCGCCTGGTCCCTTGAGAGACCCCCGTCCGTCGGTTCGTCGATCCTCGATGGTCCCCGAGCGAGCGCGAATTGCCCTGCACTTGGTCCAAGTTCGAAGGTCCAGGGTCCACAACCACGCCCAAACGTCGCCCCGACATTCGACTCTCGACTCCGTCGACTCCCGACGCGCTCTACGGGCTGAGGAACTGCAACCCAACCTGCTTGGCGTTGATCTGCGAGTACTCGTTGCCCAGGACGATCTGGTACTCGCCGTCCTGGGGCGTTTGGAACACGAGCTGGGTGCCGTTCCGGGCACGCGCGATCTGGGTGACGACCCCTGTCGGCCCCTCGACCTTGAGGTCGATGTCCGGGGTGCCGGTCAGGTTGCTGATGCCGCGGTTGAACTCGACCGTCACCACTGCCCGCACCTGCGTGCCCTGTTCGAGCCGTCCGAGTGGGACGACCTGTGCCTTCCGCGGGTCGACCTTGACCGGCCCGTACGGCTCCCGTTGGAACCAGATCAGTCTCGGCGTGGGTGAGCTCTGGGGGCGCTGGCCGCTTGGCACGGCCTCACCGAGGGCGGCGCCACGGGATGTGTCCACGGGCGTCACGGCGGAACATGTTCGCGCCGCGAAGACACCTCCCACCAGTAGTGCGACTACCACTACCACCCACGGCCACGGATTTGGTGTGCGCGCTGGACTACCGTGCTGCGAGTGTTGGATGCTCACCGGCGCATCAACCTCCGGAACCGACCGTCCCTCTCGACCCGTGGCCACGAGTCACATACCTCGTGCAGAGCCCGTTCCACGCCGCGGCCGCTTGCGAGCGGCTGTCCCCAGCCCGTCTAATATCCGGCGTAAGGCCACCATGAAGATCACCGCCTTCGAGACCTTCGTCGTCCGCCTGCCGACCCGTCGGCGGCACACCTGGGCGTCCAACCTGGGCTCGTCCGTGGGTACGCATCTCATCCTGCGGCTGGACACCGATGAGGGGTTGTCCGGCTGGGGGGAGGCGCCGGCCATTGCCACCTGGGGCGGGGCGCACGGAGCCTACTACGGCGAGACGCCGGGCACAGTCCGCCACCTCATTGAGGAGTACCTGTTCCCGACCATCCAGGCTCGCTCCCCGCTGGACGTCGGGCCGCTCCACGCCGCCATGGATAGGGCCGTCAAAGGCCACCCCTACGCCAAGGCGGCCGTAGACTGCGCCCTCTACGACCTCGCCGGCAAAGCCAGCGGGCTGCCCGTGTACGCGCTGCTGGGCGGGCAGTTCCGCGACCGCGTGGCAGTCTGCCACAGCCTGGGCATCATGGAAGTCGAGGACGCCGTGGCGGAGGGCGAGCGGGCCGCGGCGGAGGGCATCACGACCATCAAGGTCAAGTGCGGGGTAGACCCGCGGCGTGAGTTGGCCATCGTGCGCGAGCTGCGGCGGTCGCTGGGCCATGGCGTGGCGATCCGCGTGGATGCCAACGAGGGCTATCGCTCCGCCCGCGAGGCCATCCGCCTCATTGGCGACATGGATCAGTACGACATCCTGCTGGCCGAGCAGCCGGTGGCCGACCTGGACGCCATGGCTGAGATCGCCCGCAACGTCTCAGTCCCCATCATGGCCGACGAGAGCGCCTGGACGCGCCACGACCTGTTCCGCATCATCGAGAAGCGGGCGGCTGAGCTGATCTCGCTCTACACCACCAAGCCTGGCGGGCTGTATCGCGCGATGCAGGTAGCCGCCGTGGCCGAGGCGGGCGGCATCCGCTCCGATATCGGCGGCTCCATCGAGATGGGCATCGGCAACGCCGCCAACCTGCACCTTGGCGCGGCCGCGCCCATCGCCGAGCTCGCCAGCGTCCTGCCCGCCAGCCGCCCGGCCGAGGCCTACCACGGCCAGATCGCCGGCGTCTACTACCTCGACGACCTCCTCCGCGAGCCTCTGGAGTACGCGGACGGCTTCCTCAGGGTGC
>JACQVT010000080.1 GCA_016209665.1 Planctomycetota bacterium
CGCCGCGAACACGGTCAGCAAATCGTAAACGGCCTCTGCGGCGTCAGTCCGGTTGAAGGTCGGGAAGAAACGTTGCCCATCGGCCGGTTGGGTGGCCGGCCGTTTGTGACTGCCCGTCGAGAACGGCTCGACGAAGACGACCCGGCGCCCGGCGCCCAGTAGGCGCTCGACGAACTGGCGGTGTTTGTCCACGGCTCCGATCCCGTCCGGGTCCACAACAATGACACAACCTGGCCCGGCGTCGCGGCTGGGGATCAGGCCGAGGATCGGAACGAGCCGTCCCTGCCATCCCAAGGCTCCCCGGTACCGAATCTGCTTACGCTCGTCCTGCTCCACTCGACAGGAGTTCTTCGGTGTGTCCGTGTGGACATCCGGGTAGCCGATCGCGTGTTGCCGGAAGACGCGCCCCAGGTGGCCCAGGTCTAGGCCGGCCACCGGGCTTCCACCGCGCCTGGAGTTGGGCCGGTAGCCCTTGAGCAACTGGCGGAACTCGGCCTTCTTCCGTTCGACCACCTGCTCGGCGGTGGGCATGTCGGCGGGCACGTCCGCGGGGTTGCTGAAGACCAGCATGTCCTCGGGCTTTTCCACGGGGATGTCGCCCTCGTGGATTTCGGACTGGCTGGAAGCCAGTCCCACACCGGATTCGGACCGGCTGGAAGCCGGTCCCACACCGCCAGAAGCCGGTCCCACAGTGCTGGGGGCCGGTCCCAGACCCAGCCACTGGCCAAAGAACTGGTACATCACCTCGCGGCTCTGGCGGTTGTAGTTGTGGGGGGCGTCGATGTGGACGTTGGCGACGTGGTCGGCCCGGCCGTACAGCTCGTAGATGCCGCGGATGAACGGGTACTCGACCGTGGGCGTCAGCTTGGTCCAGTCGCCGGTGGCGCTGACCATCAGCATCGGCTTGGGGGCGAACAGCGCGCCGATCTCCATGTTGTTGGTGTCGATCCGCAGGCAGGGGGCGTTCTCGCAGATGCAGCCGCCCTGCATGGTGCTCGAGATCATGTTGACCGGGCAGGCGACGGTGACGCGGTCGTCGACGGCGGCCAGGATGAACGTCTGCGTTCCGCCCCCGGAGGCCCCGGTGACGCCGATACGCTTCGGGTCCACGTCGGGCAGCGATTGCAGGAAGTCGATCACCCGGACGCTGTTCCAGGTCTGCAACTGGAGGTGGCCGATGCCCCACAGCGCGGTCTGGCGGGTGTCGAGTTCGGGGGCCGAATGCTTGAACTTCATCGCCCCGTCGTTGTAGCCGACCATGTCGTACGCGAAGACGACCGCCCCGTGGCGGGCCAGCGTGATGCAGCGGGCGGGGATCGAGCCGGTCTCGTCGTGGTGCAGCCGGCCGTTCTTCCAGTGGCCGTGCGGGCAGGCGACGCCGGGACACTTACCCTCGGCGTGCAGCGGCCGGTACAGATTGCCCGTGACGTAGATACCCGGCGAACTGGAGAAGTACACTTTCTCGATCGTGTAGCCGTCGCGGACGAGCTTGCCGAAGATGCGGGGGTTGAGCGACGTTAGCGGCGGCTCGGGGATCAGCCCGGCGGCCAGCCGCACCTGGTCGCGCAGCCAATCGCGGTGCCTCTGCCATTCGGCCGCTCTGCCATAGTGAGCCGGTGTGAACACGGTATTCGTGTTCGGCAGTGGGCCGAGTCTCACGTCCGCCGGCTGACTGGCCGGCTCGGCCGCGAGGGCCGACGCCACACAGATGAACAGGCAGGGAACCGACCACATCACGTACTTCGTCATATGACTGCTCCCGTCATTCCTCGTTGGTCTCGATCGCTTCGTCCGAACCCAGGGCCAGCATCGACTGGGCTTCGGTCGCGGGCAGTTCCTGCACGTCGCGCAGTTTTCGCTCGATCGCCCGCGTGCGGACGGCGGCGCTGTCGACGGTGTTGCTGGCTTCCTGGAGCTTCTTCTGTACCTTGCCGAGGATTTCGCCGTATCGTCCGAACTCAGTCTTGACCGCGGCCAGCAGCTTCCACACC
Organism: Planctomycetota bacterium; assembly: GCA_016209665.1. Taxonomy (GTDB): domain Bacteria; phylum Planctomycetota; class Phycisphaerae; order UBA1845; family PWPN01; genus JACQVT01. Next base: position 1,992 of record JACQVT010000080.1, read on the forward strand.
TCGCTCGACCGCTTCTGGATGGCCAGCGTGCGGAAACCCAACTGGAGACTGCCGAGGATGGACCACAACGTGGTCGGACCCGCGATCACCACCCGGTACTCGCGTTGCAGGGTGTCCGCCAGACCGGGCCGCCGCACGACTTCGGCGAACAGACCCTCGGTCGGCAAAAACAGGATGCCGAAGTCCGTCGTCCGCGGCGGGTCGAGGTACTTGTCGCGGATGTCGCCGGCGCAGCCCTTGATGCGGCCCTCCAGCGCCCGGGCGGCGACCTCAGCGGCGTCGGGGTCGGCCCGGTCCTGGGCGTCCGTCAGCCGCTGGTAATCCTCGATGGGGAACTTGGCGTCGATGGGCAGCCAGACCGTCTGGTCCGCATCGTCGCCGCGGCCGGGCAGCTTGATCGCGAACTCGACCCGCTCCGACGAGCCCTCCTTGGTGGCCACGTTCGTCGCGTACTGGTCGGGCGTCAGCACTTCTTCCAGCAGGGCCGCTAACTGGACCTCGCCCCAGGTGCCCCGCGTCTTCACGTTCGTCAGGACGCGCTTGAGGTCGCCCACGCCGGTGGCCAGGGCCTGCATCTCGCCCAGGCCCTTGGAGACCTGCTCCAGCCGCTCGCTGACCAGCTTGAACGACTCGCCCAACCGCTTCTCGAGCGTGCCTTGCAGCTTTTCATCCACCGTCTGACGCATCTGTTCGAGCTTGGCCGTGTTGTCCTGCTGGATGGCCTTGAGCTTCTCGTCGAGGGTCGTCCGCATCGCCTCCAGGCGCTGGCCGCCGTCGGTCTGGACGCGCTGGAGCCGCTGCTCCATCGTGTCGCGCACGGCGTCGAGCTTCTGAACGTTCGTCTGGGTGAGGTTCGCGAGCTGCTTGTTGAGCGTGTCGGCGACGTTCTTGAGCTGGCCGGCGAGTTCCTCGCGGGCCTGCCGGGCCAGCTCGGCGGCTTCGCCGCGGTTGCGGCCGACCTCCTCGCGCACCGCCCGTTCGCCGCGCTCCTGGGCCTTCTCCGCCGCCGTGAAGAAGGGCTCCAGCGGCGACAGATCGACCCCCGGCCGCCGTCGCAGCAGTACGATTTGCAGGATCGCCACCACCGCGACGAGCACGATCGCCAGCACCGCCAGTACGTCCGACATAATCGACCTCCTGTCCGCCTGCTCCCGCGGTCGGATCCCGCCGCGACATGATTCTGACCAGACCCGCGCGAATCGTCCAGCAGGGTCCGTGACAGAAACGGCGGGGTATGCCAGAGCCCCGAGCGCAAGCGAGTGGGTCGCGCCTACCCGTCGCTGGCGCTCCGGGCTCTGAAAGCATTACTCGGTGGTCGGCGCCCGGACTGTCACGGACCTCGTCCGGCACACCCGTGTCTGCCGTGTTGCCTGACCGGCGAGCGGGCCGTAAAATGCCGCCTCGAACCGATGTGGCATTTGCCTGGAGTGCCCTATGCCAGCCGACGAGATCGAGTTTGAATGCGAAGAGCTGATGGAGAAGGCGGTCGAGTTCCTTCGGGGCGAGCTGCGGAGCATCCGCAGCGGGCGGGCGTCGCCGGGGCTGGTCGAGCATATGAAGGTGACGGTCGAGTCCTACGGCTCGACCATGACGCTCCGCGAGTTGGCCAGCATCTCGGTGCCCGAGGGCAACCTGCTCTTGATCAAACCCTACGATCCCAGCGCGCTCAAGGACATCGAGCGGGCGATCCAGGCGTCTGAGCTGGGCATCACGCCGATGAGCGACGGCAAGGTCATCCGTCTGCCGATCCCGCCGCTGTCGGGCGAACGTCGGCAACAGTTGCTGGGTCAGGTCCGCAAGCTTGGCGAGGCCCAGAAGATCGCCATCCGGAACACCCGCCGCGACGCCAACAAGAAGATCGACGCCGAGGAGAAGGACGGCACCCTGGCCGAGGATGACGCCGAGGGCTGCAAGGAGAGCATCCAGAACCTCACCAAAAAGTACGAAGACCAGGTGGACGCCCTGGTGGCGGCGAAGTCCAAGGA
>JACQVT010000909.1 GCA_016209665.1 Planctomycetota bacterium
GACGTACGCTCGCCAGCGCTGAACCCTGGCTGGCTGGTCGAGAGAACCACAACGCGCTGGCCACTGCCCTGGCGACGCATAGCACCCCCGACCCGATCGCGGGGTTCGCACGGATCTGTGCTGGGCGGCGATCCTTCGCTGCGCTCGAGATGACCGGAGCGCTCACCCTGATTATGGACAACTCTGTGCTGTCGGGGCGGATTCAACAGAGGGGCTCGGGAGACGTGTACGCCTTCGCGAGCGAGCCTGACGAACGGGTGCGTCGAACAGGGGGGGTGGCGGCGCATGCCGCCTCCGCGCTGACAGTAGTCAGCAGGCGGCCATGTGTACCCCCCCCCGTACACTCAGCGGGGGCAGCGCCTCGGTGCAGCTCCGATCGGCGTTCCGCCATCGTTGCCCCTCCGACGCGGGAGCCTCACCCGGCGATTGATGAACGGTGCCAAATAACTTCGGCATTGCCGGCATGGGTGCCTGGCGGTTGATGATGGTTGCTAAAATCTTGAGTTTGGACAAAGTACGGCCCAGCGCCCGGGGGGCTCTCGGCCTGGTCGAGAATATGCCGTTGCGCCTGGCATGGTGAGTACCGAAGCGCGCGACCTTCTCGACCGGTTTCGCCATGAGCTGTACCGCCGAGTCCTGGGCCGACGAAAGGCTACCCTGTTTGCGCTGATGGCGGCAGCCCTCGTATCCGCCGGCCCGACCAGTCTGGTCCGGCTCAGTTTGACGCCCGTCTTCCACCGCCGCTGGCCGAGTGCCTGCGATGGGCTGACCGCCGGCACGCTGGACGTGGCCGCGTGCCAGCGCCTCCTCGCCGAGACGCACGCGGCCCAGCCGGTGGTGGGGCGGGAGATCTGGGCCCTCGACGGCACGATCTGGCCCCGTCCGGCCGCCGAGACCAGCCCCGAGCGGACCTGGGGCCATCGGGTGACGCCCGGCGTGCCCCCGGCGGGGGGCGTCCCCGCCGGGGAGTACCAGTGGCTGGTGGTGGTCCCGGAGGCGACCGGCAGTTGGGGCCTCCCGCTGGACGTGGCCCGCCGGAGTCCGACCGCCGGCACCCCGACGGAGCTGGCCATCCGGCCCGCCTGAGGCGGGCGGACGGCCCTGGCGCTGCGCCCGGCCGCTGCCCCGCGGCCGGTCGTGACCTTCGACAGTCAGGACGACGCGCTTGAGCTGGGGCAGGCCAAGCTGAAGGCCGACCTGCTCGTCCGGCTGAGACGCAAGCGCCGGTTCTCCCGGAAGCCGCCGCCGTATCGAGGGACGGGCCGGCGGCCGAAGCCCGCACCGGTCTGCAAGCTGCCCGACCCGACGACCCACGGCGCGCCGGACGGCAGCGCCAGCACCGAGGACCCGGACCACGGGCGGGTGACGGTCGACGTCTGGACGGACCTGCATGCGCAGCGGGCGCCCGACGTCCCGCTCACGGTCGTTCGGGTCCAAGTCGAGCGGCTGCCGAAGAGCGGCAAGCGGCCCAAGCCGCTCTGGCTGGCCTGGATCGGCGAGGCGCTGCCGGCGGACCTGCTCGACCGGTGGCGGTGGTCCCGGCGTCGCTTCACCGCGGAGCAGGTCTTCCGGTTCGCGAAGCACGACCTCGGCTGGACGACGGTGCGGCCGCAGGCGCCGACGACGGCCGAGCGGCTGACCCCGGGCCGGGTCCGGCGGAGCATCGGGGGCGTTTTGGCGGGTGTGGGCAGTCCGGTGCGGCCGGTCCGCAGCCGTGGAAACGCGCCGGGACGGCAGCCGGGCGTGCGTCCGGGACGGCGGACGCGCTATCCGGTCGTCAAACGGCGGGTCACACCCGCGGCCTAATGGCATAGCGACAGTCCATTCAACGCCTGCTCGCATCCCATCGAGGCGCCAGCAGACGGGAGGGCATTTCGTTTGTCCAAACTCCAGAGTATGAGCGGGTCGGTGAAATCCCCGAGGGCTGCTTATGAGTCGGCCATCCAGGCATACATTCGACAGGTGATCTCCCAATAATTGCCCGCAACATGAGCATTCACGCGACAGCCTCCTGGTGATTGTAACAGTGCGACGGACCTATTATAGGAGGGTTGATTGGTGAGTCTCCAGGGCTGTGTCACGCGATCGTTCACAACCCCACAGTGATGCAAGAGGTAGACCGATGTTTGTCCCCCCCGCACGTGCCCCGTCTTAAATCGGGGAGCGAAGCGACCTACCGCTCTGAGCCCGAGAGGGCGGCACATAATAGCCCTGTCCGTAAGGGCAGGGCACCGGCGGGATAGCCGCAGAAACCGGACGGGGACACATCGTGAACAAACGTAGTGTTCACGATCGCGTGAGGCACTACACGGAGACGGAGTTGAAGCGACTGCCGCCGAAAGACCAGGCCCGCGTTCGGACCGCTATCGCCGAGATCACCAGCGGCCCTGGCCAGGGAGACCTGATCAAGCTTCATGGCAAGCGGGATGAATGGCGCTTGCGAGTCGGTGATTGGCGGGTGCGGTTGGGTCTCGATACCGCGGCCCGTACCATTGTCGTGCTGCATGTCCTGCCGAGGGGAAGCGCGTATCGTGACTGACTGGTGCCGAGGATCCGCAGCAGTCCCTACCATCGCATCGCTGCCGAGCGGATCGTTCTGACGACCGGGAGCTGCGGGAAAGGCAGATGGCACTACCACCCACCCGCCGCCTGATCGAGCGCGACCGGCAGGTAGACCCGCGGTACCGGCCCACTCGCGAGCGCCAGTGTGAACGTGCTGAACCGGCGGGTCTTCGCGACCGCCACCTGCCGAGCGCGGTCGAGCGTCGTCGGCAGGAGCTCGTTGCGGGTGGCGTTGTAGATCACGAGCCGGCCAAGCTCGGCTTCGGTCAGGCTCAGGCCCCCGTAGGAGACTTCGATCGTCACGTCTTCCTCGAGCTCCGTCACGGCCGCGTCCGTCGCGGCGTTGGCGAATGTGATCTCCAGGGCCCGCAGCACGGTGACGGTCGTCGGGACAGCGGCCGGCGGCGGCACCACGCGCACCTCTGCTCGCAGCGCCGAGCGCCCGACCGCTTCGCCGGGGACCAGAACCATGCCCTGGCCGTCTGGAAGCATCACCGTCTCCGTCACCCCCGGCCTGGGCTGGATCGTCGCGACCGTTGGCGTGGTGGGGAAGGTCGGCGTCACCACTGTCCGGGGGGTGGACGTGGCCGTCGGCGCAGCACTGGCCGTCGGCGTGGCACTGGCCGTCGGCGTGGCAC
>JACQVT010000910.1 GCA_016209665.1 Planctomycetota bacterium
GCCATAGATCACGCCGCAGACGAGCATAATCCAGCGACACCAGGGCCGCCACCAGGCGGCGAGGAGGATGGCGGCGACGACCTGGCCGGTCTTGGCGAGCAGGACGCCCAGCAGCGGCGGCAGCCACGTGAACAGCAGTTGCTGGACCGGGTGGACCTCGACTTCGGGACCGAGCGTCTGGAGGAACTGGTAAGTCGTCAGGCCGTCGAAGAAGGCGCCGACCAGCAGGATGAACAGCGGCCAGCGGTAGGCGTCTGTAATTTCAAACGCACTTCGCTCGTGGCGACGGCGCTTTACCACCCCTTGCGGTTTCTGCGGGTGCCGCAGAGGTTGACCTCGATGCCCAGGGCGGCGGCCATCGTCGCCTTGACGAGCAGGGCCTTGTCGGCCAGGGCGGAGCTGTCGGCATAGGCGACCTGGATGTGGTTGGCCTTGTGCTTGGCCATGAACTCATCCCGGCTGACGCCGTAGGTGACGGCGTGCATGATCGGCCACTGCGGCGTAGTGGCCCGCCAGCGGCGCTGGGTCTCCTCGAGGGGCAGCCCGACGACGCCGGCCCGGCCGATGTCCATCTTGAGCCCCGCACCCTGGACGTAAATCCGCGACCAGACGATCTCGCCCGGCCTGCTGATGCCCTTGAGCGTTCCGCCGCCGAGGCGGAAATACATCGCGGGCTGGCGCTCGCTCGACGCCCCGGACCAGCCGCCGATGAAGTGGGCCGGCGGGGCCGACCCGCTGATCAGGAACACCCACACGTAGTCCTTGACCGTGCCCGAGGCGTCCCAGTCGCCCCAGCGCACGTCGTGCAGCGTCGTCTCGACGGGCTGGCCCATCGCCTTGTGCACGCGGTTGGTCAGCAGGCCGTCGAGGCCCGAGCATTCGTCCACTTCGTTGAAGTGCGGCAGCGGCTCGCCGTCGTACAGCACGCGCGATCCGTCGCGGCTGTGGACGGGCGGGCGGGCGGCGTTGTTCAGCGTGCCCTCGACCAGGTCGCTGGCCGGCAGCACGTCCTTGAGCCCCTGCTGGTACTGGATGCCGATGGTCGCGCAGCCGAAGTCGTCGGCGATCCGCAGGGCCGCGATGTACATCTTGCACTGGGTGTGGATCTGGTCGTCGGTCAGGTCGCGAGCCGGGTCGGTCCCGGTGACGAACTTCATGCCCCGCTGCTCCATCCAGGCCCGGACCGCCCGGGCTTCGTCGTCCGACACCTGCCAGGTCTCGTAGGCCAGGGCCGACTGGCTGAGCCGCTCCTTGTACACGCCGGCGGCCATCAGCACGTCGTCGGGGATGATGGCGTTGTACATGCCCATGCAGCCCTCGTCGAAGATGCCCATGATGGGCTTGTCGTGCCGGAGCTGGGCGGCCAGGGCCTCGCCGAGCCGGCGCTCGGGGCCGGGCACCTTGACCTTGCCGAACTTCCTCACCTGCGGCGTGGCGTGCTTGAACGAGCCGGACTTGAGCCACTTCTTGAGGCCCTTGCGGAAGTACTCGTCGGTGAAGTCCTCGCTCCACAGGGTCGTATATTTGACGCCCGCCTTGGTCATCGAGCCGTTGAGGTTGAGCATCCCGACGAGGCCCGGCCACTCACCCGACCAGTTGGCGATAGTGCAGACCGGTCCGCGGTGGGTGATCAGCCCCGGCAGCACGTGATGCGAGTACTGCCAGACGGCCTCGGCCACGATCAGCGGAGCCTTGGGGTCGATGCCGCGGAAGACCTCGATGCCTTCCTTCTGCGAGCCGATGAAGCCGTGCCGCTGGTCCTCCTTGTACGGATGGGCCCGCACGAGACGACGGCCGGCGTCGGCCACCGCCGCGGCCAGAGCGTCCTCCATGGCCTTCTGGGCGGCCCAACACTCCTGGTTGGCCGACAGACGCAGATCGCCGCTGGCCACCATTAGGACCTCGTTCTTCTTCACCTTCGCGGGTTTCTCGATCTTCGGAATCTTGTAGCTCATGGTTATGGGTGTCCCCTGCGTTGTGTGAACGATGCAACCGGCCCGGGTGTCGGGCGTTCAAACCGGCACTTCTTTTAACGCCCGGCCGCCCCGGTCGCAACCGGACCTGGTTGGGGGGCGGGCATCCTTGCCCGCCTGCTTCTCCACCACCGGCAAAGGCATGAGGCGGGCAGGGATGCCCGCCCCCCAAAC
>JACQVT010000918.1 GCA_016209665.1 Planctomycetota bacterium
CCCCAGACCTTGCCCTGGGCGAACGGCCGGCTGAACTGGCGGAACATCTGATCGCTCTGGCCCGCCGCGCAGTAGGCGGCGCCGGCGCCGGCGTAGGTGCCGTGGTTGACCGTGGTGCTGTAGTCGTAGTTCTGCGTCTGCTGCGTCCAGTTGTTCAGGTTGCCGTTGAACCCGTCGGAGAACACGAGCGTCGGCTGGGGCGGATTGGGCGGGGTGGTGGCCTCCAGGCTGTTGCTCCAGCCGGAGTAGTTGGGCACCGCATCGCGGGCCCGGACCTGGTAGGTATAGGTCGTCAGCGGGCCGGCGGTGTTGTCCGTGTAGCTCGTGCCGCTTGTGGAACCGATCACGCCGCCGTTGCGGCGGACGTCGTAGGCGGCGACGCCCACGTTGTCCGACGAGGCGGTCCAGGTGAGCTGCACGCTCGTCGGTCCGGTGGCCGTGGCGGTCAACAGCGTCGGCGTCGTCGGGGCCTGCGTGTCCGATGGAGTCAGCGAGAAGTTCTTCGTGGTGGTCGAGCCGGCGTTGATGGTCACGCTGTCGGCGGCTCCGTTGAACCCGGTCGCGCTGACGGAGATGTTGTACGTGCCCGCGGTGACGTTGCTGAACGAGTACGCGCCGGAACTGTTCGTGGTGGTCGAGCCCACTCCCGTCAGGTTGACGGTGGCTCCCGCGACGGCGGCCGCGGTCGAGGCGTTGGTCACCGTGCCCGACAGGTTGCCCGTGCTGGCGGTGACGGTGATGGTCCAGGTGATCTCCGGCCCGAACCAGGTGATGCCTTCCCGCACCGGCTTGTACTTCTCGACGTAGGTGCCGGGCGTTGCCGGCGCGGTCAGGATGAACGTGAACCGGCCCACCTGCCCTTGGGCGACGTCGGACTGGTCCACGTCCGTCGGGCGGTTGCAGCTCACCCAGTTGCCCGGCGTGCAGAAGGGGCTGCTGCGGTCCTGCGGCCCCTGCGTGCCGAGTCTGGTCTCCGCGTGCCGCCAGTGGCCGGTGCCGTCATTGCGGAACTCGGCCCAGACGATGGCCGTCGAACCCGCCGACATGCTCGAGGGGTAGGACTGGTTGACGTAGCTGGCGGCCCATGCAGGTGTCGGCGGCGTACCGTTCACCCGCGCGATGTAGTAGTTCCAGTCCCAGCCGTTGCCCGGGTCCGTGTGCGTCCCGCAGCAGCAGTTGGTCACGTCGATGTGGCCGATGATCCCCGGACCGACTGTCCGCTTTTGCTTGGGGATGCCCCAGGCGTCGCAGATGTCGCGCGACAGGTCCCCCGACGCGTCGTACTGCGTTTGCGGATGGCTGGAGGCGCTGGCGAAGCCCTCGTGCTCGATGCCAACCGATCGGGAGTTGTAACAGCTTACGTGCCAGGCAATCTGGTATTCGCGGACCATCTGGGTGAGCCGCCCGTCGTAGGCCGACACGTAGTGTGCGGAAACATTCGAGCTGCAGTTCTTGATCCACGAGATGGTCCCGGCATAACTGCCCTCAGCGGTGTGGATCACGATGGTGTCCTTGGTGCTCGATGACGTGCTGTAGTTGCAAGTCGGTGCCGGATCCCATGCTGCCGGGCCATAGTCCGGCGACAGAATGATGCCTCCCGGCGGGGGCATCAGCGTGTCGGGGTCCAGCTCGAACTTCTGGACCGGGAAGCTGAACGTCTCACCGTAACTGTTGGTGACGCCCAGGCCTTTCTTCAGATGGCTGTAGACCTCCCCGGCGAAGATCTGGTTGCTCTGGGCGTCGGCCAGGCCGGCATACCGCACGATGACCGGCAGCCAGGCGTCGAGCGCGCCCCGTTCGATGCCGGCTTCGCCCGCCCAGGCGTTCAGCACCGCCGCTGCCCCCATGATGTTCAGATTGGGATCGGTCTTGACCGTCTCGCTGGTGGTGTGGAGCAACTGGGCGGCCACCGTCAGGCTGTCGCCCCCCCAGGCATTCTGCCGGAGGGCCATCACGCCGTAGCCGTACTCGATCGTGGGCTGGTCGCCGCGGTTCTCGAACGCGCTGCCCAGAAACCCCAGCGTCATCAGCAGCTCGCGGGGGACGTTGTACGTCGCGGCGGCCGAGTCGAACACCGGCCCCAGCGGCGCCGCCCACGGCCCATACCCGCCGGTCTGGAACACCCGCGGGTCCAGACTGTCCTTGAACTCCTCGATGCTTTGTCCGGGTATCTGCCCCTGCGCCGCGGCGGACGCCGCGGCAACGATCAAACCGGAGATGACCCAACCCAACTCCGATCCCCTCATCCGGCGATGTGTCACCCCGCACCTCCGTTCCGTGCTCAACAAATGCCTGCAAGCCGGCCTGGGCAGGGAAGAGGTGAATGACCCCGAACGATTCATGCTGCGGATCGTAGTGCCTGAGCCGCCCAACCCGCGTCCGACTCGATAGTTATATAACTACATGAACCCTGGCCCGTCGTCAACGAAAAACTGTGAGGCACCCCTTACGGTGCCGGTCTTCGTCGGCGGAGGTAGGAGGTCGATAGGGGGTGGTCGAGGAACTACTTGGCGCGTTCCAGGTACTCGCCGGTGCGCGTGTCGACGCGGATTCGCTCGCCAATTTCGAGGAAGGGCGGCACGCGGACCTTGGCGCCGGTCTCGAGGATGGCCTCCTTGTTCTGGTTGGTCGCGGTGGAGCCGCGGATGACGGGCGGGGTGTCCTTGATCTTCAGTTCAACCACGATGGGCAGGTCGGCACTGACGACCTGGCCGTCGATGATGTTACAGGTCAGGCGGACGTTTTCCTTGAGGAACTGCATGCCGTCGCCAATGATGTCGATCGACACGGGGGTCTGGTCGTAGGTCTCCGGGTCGGCCAGAATCAGGCTGTCGCCGTCGCGGTACAGGTACTCCATCTCCTTGGTCTGGACGAACAGCGTCTCGATCCGGTCGTCCACCGCGAACCGCTGCTCCGTGACCTGGCCGCTGGCGAAGTTCTTCAGCTTGATCTGGTAGTAGCTCCGCCAGTTCCCCTTGGCGACGTGCTGGATGTCCTTGATGGTATAGCGCGTCCCCTCGTGGAGGATCACTTGCCCCTTCTTGAGTTCGCTGGCCTTGACCGACATTCACAGTCTCCCGGGTCGTGTAAACAGGCCATTCTCGCAACTCGGCGGGGGAGCGTCAATGCCGTGGGCTGGCAACGCCTGGCAATTCGTTCGGGCGTTGCTCGTTCATGGAACGGTGCGTGGGCCGGCGCCGGCTCCGATCTGATGGCGCGCTGGGGCGCGATGCCCGCCTCCCGCCACGGCGGGGCAACTCTGGGTAGACTCCGACGTGGGGATGGGTTGGCTGGTGCCGAAAGGCGGCTCAAATCGGGTTTGTTTTTGGCCCCTTGGGGGAGCCGGCCGGGAAGGCTCAATCTGTAACCAGTGTGTTCACAGGGAGATAGGACGTGCGGTGTCGGGCGGAAACGGCTTCGTTCCTACGTACACGTTTTTTTTCGCCGCTTGGACCCTCCCGTCTGGGCGGGGACGGACGGACGTATGGAGTTGAGAAAGAACTCAACGTGGTAACAGGAGCGCTGTTCCGCGGATTTGGCAGTGGTCCGTGGGCCGTGGGCCGATGTTTGTGGTCCGTTCTGAGTGCTCCGTGGTCAGTGGGCCGATGCGCCCGGCGGCATGGGGGAGGAACGGGAGGCGGGACAACCGAATGGAGAATGGGGAGTGGAGAGTAGGAGACAGGGGGCGGACAAGAGCGGGGAGCGGGGTTCGGGAGCAGGGGCAGGCGGGGCTGGATTGGTGGCTGGGGATTGTGGGCGATCAGTGATGCTTTCGGCTTGACTCGCCGGAATCTGGCCGCGTCCCCGTTCTGACCTTCGTCGGCCTGGCCGC
>JACQVT010000919.1 GCA_016209665.1 Planctomycetota bacterium
GTGTCGAGCAGTAGTGTCGCGGGATTGATCGCCTCCAGGCCGTCCATCCACAGGCCGATCGGCTGGCTGACCCACGCCGTGACCGACCCCGTCACGCCGCCGATCGTGACCACCTTGCCCGTGTTGTACGTCAGGCTCGACAGCAGGCCGAACAGCGCCGAGTTGGCGAAGCTCAGCACGCTCACCCCCGCCCCGGTGTCGAAGATGCCGAAACCGTACTGCAGCGTGGGGTTGGCGACGGTGTAGTCGCCGAGCACGCTCAGCGATGGGCTGGCGTCCCAGTAGTCGCGGCTCTTCCGCGCGTTCGTCGTCAGCAGAGCAACGTGGGGCACGAACCCGTCGATGGGCGGCGAATGAATGATCAGCACCGACACCGATTCCGGCCCGGATGCTGCCTCCGGCGCGGCGGCCACCGTCCGCTCACGCAGCAGTCGGGCGGCGGCCTCGCGTTCGCCGGCACTGAGCGTCCGGGTCCGCGACGCCGGCCTCACCGGGTGCCAGCGGTCGCGCGTCGGAACCGGTCTGTCGCCTGGCTCGCGGATCGCCCGCACCTTTCGCTCGCCCGGCAAACGCCAGTGGACCTCCCGCCGCTGCCATCCGGCGGGCAGGGCGCCTGCAGCGGCATCCGCTGACGCCGATCCTTCCGCGACCGCCGCCGGCCCATCGGCGGCCGCGGCCGAGCCATCGGCGACCGCCACCGGCGCACCGCCACCCGCCGCGGCCACCAGGAGGCCGGTAAAAAACGAGGCGTGGATGAGCCACCACGGCGTCCGACGACGGCACATAAGCCCCTCCTCCGCTATCCGGTGATCCCGATCCGGTCGCACTCACCCCCCGCGACGGGTCAATTGTAGGCGGGATCGACCCTGAACCTCCCGGCAGCCACGAGTATAACCGTTGGCCACCTGCCCCGGACAGCCGCCTCAGCTCCGACATCGTCCTATCTGCTGTGTGCCGGGCTGCGCCGATTCCGGGCCTTCGTTCGCGCTCCAATCCGGCATGGGGTCGTCGAAGCCATTCTTGAATCCAAACCGTTTCGCTGAGAGTGCTGGCGGGGCGACCCACATTTCCCGAATCTCAGCCGAGCCTATGCCTCCAGACGCCAGGCCCGGCCTCGGTATTGCTGGCGCGGGGTAAGGCTGCTTATAATATGTTCGGAAGAGGCAGTCCCGTCTGGCTGTCGGGATCAAATCGAAAATGCCGGTTCATCTGGAGGAGGAGATTGAGATGACTTCACTTCACCTGCTCGTTCCACGCTGCTTGTCGCATTACCGGTTCCACGCCGCGACTTGTGTCCTGCTGGGGCTGGCCGTGTTCGCCCACGCCACGCAGACTCAACTCGTGCACATCCGTTCCATCGACTTGTCCGCGTCGTTCAGCAGCACCAGCGGTTACGGGGACAACCCGCTCTCGGTCACATTCGACGGCACCCACGCGTATGTGGGAGGCTACAAGGCGACGTCCGGAAGTCCCGCGACGGTGGGCGTGGTCAAGGTGGAGAACGTGCTCAACGCCGCCCCGACGTTGACGCCAATGTCGACGACGCAGTTCACCTCGCCGAACCTGCGGGGGATCGACGCCCTGTCATACGACGCTGCAACAAGCTCGCTTCTCGTGGCTCACGACAGCGGAGCCGCTACGACCAGCTTCATCAGCCGCAGGAACGCATCCGATGGATCGGCGGTGTGGAGCGTCAGCAACCCCCAGGGCGCTCGGCCGTTCGCGATGGCCATGGACCCGAGAGGGGATAACGGCAGCCCGGGCGTTGGTTTCCTGACGCAGGGCTCGGGACGGCGGCGGCTGCTGTCGCTGAGCACGGGCGCGACGATCTTCGATGGGACCAACGGCGGGATTATCAACACGTCGCCCGACAGCGGCACCACGTGGCGGACGCTGGCGTTCGATCCGAACGGCAACGTCGCCGTGGTGAACCAGAGCGCCGTGGGGTACGGCCTGCGGGTCACCAACAACCAATGGCAGACGCTCGGCGGAACGCTCAACCTCGTCACACGGTCTGAACTGAAGAATACTGCGGTCAACAACGTCGGCCAGGGGGTCGCCATCATGCCGGGTCTCGGTTCCGATCTCCTGGCCTTCTCGGGCCGGTCCGCCACCGGGCTCACCGATTCGACGGGGGGGACGTCGACCGTGTCGAGTACCTCGGTGCACGTCCGGAACCTGGATGGCACGACGGCTGGCCTGACCCAGTTGGAGCTGAACGGCGACGAAAACGGCATCGGCACCCCCTGGACGGGCGACCTCAAGAATCTCGCATACGGCACCAGCGGCTCGGGGTTGCCCGTATTGCTGGTGGTTGACTACGTGGGGCGTCGGCTGGACGTGTACGTTCCGGAGCCCGCGACCGGCTTGTTGCTGGCCGCCTGCGGCCTCTGGGCAGCGCGCCGGCGGCGGTGAACCAAGCGTAAGTCCCGAGAGGTAGGATGATGTCCATTGCGAGACGACCGTCGATGGCCGCACACGCCCGAGCCGATGGCTGGGCCCCCGATCAGAGCCGCCGGCGGGCCGGTTTCACCCTGATCGAAGTTCTGGTGGTGGTGGCGATCATCGCCCTGCTGATCTCGATCCTGGTGCCGTCGCTTCGGGCGGCCCGGGAGCAATCTCGCAACACCGTCTGCATGAGCCAGTTGCGGCAGTTCGGGTACGGGTTCGAGTTCTACGGGTCGACGTACCGGCAGAACCCGCCGCCCAACCGCCAATTCGTCATCACGCCTGACGGGAAGATGGTCTACAGCGGCACGCCGCCGGAGTACCGGGACAGCGACTGGTGGTACTACCGCCACATGATCCCCAGGTACATCCCGCAGGGCAAGCTCACCGCCACCAACTCGGCCTTCTTTGGCGTGTTCGCCTGCCCGGACGACAAGGTGAATGCCGGCCGCTCGTATTCGATGAACATCTTCGCCAGCAACTACCCGCAGACGGGAGCCAACGTCAAGCTGGCCACACCCTATGCTGACGGCGTGCCCTTCAATCCGTACAAGATCAAGTCGTCGTTCTTGTATCTGCTGCTGGGCGAGTCGTTCGCCGACAAGCCCGATTCTCGAAACCCGGGGTACTTCGGGACGGACTACATCATGGGCGACGCCGGCCCGACGTACTCCAAGTTCAAGACCGACATCGACTTCACAAAGCACCGCGAAAGGGCCAATTTTCTGCTCTGCGACCTGCACGTGGACTCACTGCATCGACGCCAGGTCGTGAGGCCCGACCCGACGGATCGCACCAAGTGGCTCTCCACGTTGCGGGTCCGTTGGTCGCCGGAGGACGCCCGCTGGAATGTGGCCATGCCTGAGTGAGCGGGGCACAGATTCAACCGAGGAGGCCGGGAATGATGCGTAATAGTGGTTTGCGCGGAGAGCTTCGGGGGGGATTTTCGCCCGCCATCCTCACCTTCATCGTGCTGGCGGGAGTCGGGCCGATCCGGGCCGACTTCTACCTGGAACAGAGCATCAACATGAATGCCGACTTCGGGCCGGCGGGCAACAACCCCTACTGCCTTGCTTACGACGGCACCTACGCCTACGTCGGCGGCTACAACGCCAGCGGCCAGAACCGGGACGTCGGAATCCTGAAGATCAACATCTTCAACCCCACCGACAAGAGCGTGCTGACCAACAGCCTTCAGAACGTCCGGAACGGCCGCTACTACCACGGTCTGGCCTACTACAACGGCGTGTTGTATGCGCTGATGGACCGGCCCGACGACACCACCGACAACACCAACATCCGGGCGATCAACGTCTCGACCGGCGAGCTGCTGGACACCTTCGACGGCGACGACACCCTCAACCCCGGCAACGGCATCGTGAACAAGCCGACCGGCCTCACGCTGCCTGCCATTGGGGGCCTGGCCATCGACCCCGGTTTCGGGGGTTCCGGGGGTGGCGTCGCTTTCTTCGCCCTCGGCTCGGGCCGAAGGCTCGCCGTCGACCCCGTGACCGGCACGACCGTTTACTCGATGGGCACCGGCATGATTACCTCGGATCCGACGTTCGCCGACCAGTCCGCGTGGCGGGATGTCTGGTTCGACACCAACGGCGACGTCTACCAGCGGCGGTCGAACCAGGTGCAGCGGTCCATCCGGAACGGGCCCAACTCCCTGAGCGGCCGCCAGCACCTGACGGACGAGTTGAACACCGACGGTACGCCCAGGGCGGGTCCGGGTGACGGCAAGCCGGTCGCCGTGCGCCTGGCCGCTGCGACGGTCGGCCAGCAGATCGCACTCATCAAGGCGGGCGGCGGAGCGGGCAGCGGCGACCTCATCATCTTCAACGATCGGGCCGACACTACCCTGGTCCCTCCTCCCCTCGTCTTCGCCAACGTCATCAAGATCACGCTGGCCGATGGCACGTTGCCCAGCCCCGCCGTCCAGCTCCTCAGGCAGGACGGCGCTCTCCTGGACCCCCTGACGGACGTGCCCGCCGGCAGCGGCGTTTACGATTTCCACTACGAGCAGAGCCAGGACCTGCTGCTCGTCCTGGATTTCTCCAGTCGCAACCTGCTCGTCTTCTCGGGCACGGCTCCGACGCCCGGGGCGTGCTGCCTGGCGACTGGAGAGTGTTCCCAACTGACCTCGCTGCAGTGTCAGAATCAGGGCGGCACGTTCTTCGGCGCCGGCTCGAGCTGTACGCCCCGGCCCTGCCCCTGCCAGGATCCCTTCGCTGACGCCGACGGCGATGGGGACGTCGACAGCGACGACTTCGCCGCCCTGCAGCGGTGCTACACCGCCCTGGGTGGGCTGCCCGGCACGCCCATCGCCCCGGAGTGCCAGTGCTTCGAGCGGACGGGCGACGACGCCATCGACCTGAACGACCTGACGCCGTTCTTCAACTGCAGCAGCGGTGCCGGCGTGCCCGCGGTGACGAGTTGTGACGACGGGATCTAGCCCGACAGCGCAACCCAGCGGCAACTCAATGGGAGCGGATCACGGCGTCGCCCACCGTTCCCGGCCGTCGATCCTGCCTCGCCGGGTGAGTCGGCTGTCCTGGGCGCCACCTCTTTGCCAACTCACAACAAGCCACAAACTGCAAACCAAAAACTACCAACTACGAACTACAGCATCCGCCTTTCGCGCCGCCACTTGGAGGTGGGCGCAGCGGCCGAGGTTCGTCGGGTCGCCCGCGAGTTCCTTCTCGATCCGGGCCCAGCGCCGGCGGGCGTCGGGATCGTCCAGCAACCCGCGGTGATGACGAAGCGGCAGCACCGTCTTGCCGATCAGGTCCAGCACCTCGAGGCCGGCCGCCGCCAGGAGCTTGCGCAGTTGATCGGGCGTGAACGTGTGCAGCTCGAATCGCTCCGTCTCATCCCGGGTCAGCCACCGGGTTTGCCCCGTCCGGAGGAACGCCTCCAGTTCGGCCGCGTCGCCCCGCTGGACGTAGTGGTCGATGCACGCAACGCGGTTGTCGAAGCTCGCCACCAGCGCGCCGCCCGGCCCCAGGCAGCGGGCGATCTGCCGCAGGGCCTTGGCCGGCTCGGCCGTCGAACCCAGCGGCTCGCCCAAGGCCACGGCGAAACCGAAATGCCCGGCCGGCAGGGCGGCCAGGTCCATCAAATCCGCCTGCACGAACGCCGCCCGCTCCGACCCGCTGGCCGCCTCCACCTGCCTGCGGGCCTCGTCCACCATGCGGGCCGATAAGTCCACGAACGTTACGCGGTAGCCCGTCTTGAGCAGCCGCCGTCCCCACTTGCCCGACCCGCACCCCAGGTCCAGCGCCGCCGTGGCCAGGTCCGCCGGCAGGAACCGCTTGAGGTGGTCCCACGTCAGCGCATCGTGCCACTGCCAGTACGCATCGCCGTAGATCTGCTCGTACCGCCCGGCGATCCGGTCGTGATACCTCTGGCTGGCGCTGCGTCGATGTCGCGGCATGACGCGCAGTCTATAGCAGTTTCGGAGAAAGGGTAGCGGCCGGCGCCCTCGCCGGACGTCTTCAGATGGCCGCAGGGCGACAACCGACGCCGGGCGCGGTCATGGGGACCACGCCA
>JACQVT010000925.1 GCA_016209665.1 Planctomycetota bacterium
GGCCTACCTCGAGGAGATTTCCCGCCGCGTGGACCTGATCCTCGCCGGCCGTTGAGGGGGGCGGGCATCCCTGCCCGCCTTCTTCCATTTGGTCTGGGGAGCGGGCATCCCTGCCTGCCTCTCCTGATGCGAGTTCCAGCTCAACCTCGTGCGGAGAGTCGTAGCGGCCGGCGCCCGCGCCGGCCGCTCGGCCCGGGAAGACGTCCGGCGAGGGCGCCGGCCGATACCACCGCGGGCAAGAAATCCGTCTGGGATGCGTATGGCATCTTCGGACTTGATGGTGACCGACTGCTATCCCGCCACAACGTCGCGCACCGATTTGCGCTCGATCAGATCCATCTCGATCAGGACCCGCTGGGCATCCGGCGGAGCATCGGGCAGCAACCGTCGCTCGAGCAGTCCCAGTGCCGTCTGCCCGATCTGCGGGATTCGCTGGGCGACGACCGTGATGGGCGGGTGGTAGCCCTCCAGGAACTCCGTCGCATCGAAGGACACCACGGAGACGTCCTCGGGGATGCGCAGCTTCAGTTCCCGGCAGGCCTCCAGCAGTCCCCGGCCGGCGTAGGAGTTGAGCGCGATGACCGCCGTCGGCAACTCGATGTTCTTGAGAACCGGCAACACCTGTTGATACCACGTGCCCCACGGCCGATCGGCGTTCCCGCCCTGTGTGTCTTCGAGCCTCAGCTTCCACTGGGCCTGCGGAACGATGCCGGCTTCGGTGAGGGCCCGCTCGTACCCCCGGACCCGGTCGTCGGCCGAGGAGAACATCCCCGGCTGGCAGGTCAGCATCAGCACCCGACGGTGCCCCCGCGCGATCAGATGCTTGGCCGCGAGATAGCCGCCCTGTTCATGGTCGGATTCCACCGCGTCCACCCGGAGCCCTTCGATCCGCCGATCCACGAGCACAAACGGGAACTTGTTGAACTTCAGCCGGAACAGCGCCTCGATGTTGGCATCGTCCGAGATCGGCAGGATCACGGCGCCGCGGGTACCCGTCCTGGGCAGCCGCGTCAGCGCCTCCGCCTCGACGCTCGGGTCGGTCCTGGCGTTGTGGATCTGGAGAATCCAGCCCCGCGACCGGCACGCCGCCTCAAGACTGGCCGCGAGTCCCTGGGTGAACGCTTCTTCAATCGCCACCGTCGCGAACGCGATGGTCATGTGGCGGGGGACCGGGCGGGCCTCCGGCGGAGCGGGAACAAACGCGCCGACCGCCGGAATGCAGGTCAGGCGACCCTCGCTCTCCAGCGTCCGCAGGGCCTTGCTGACGGTGATCACGCTGACCTTGAACTGGTTGGCCAGATCGCGCACCGGGGGCAGCTTGGCCCCCGGCTCCAGCTTGCCGCTCGCCAATTCGCGGCGCAGGCAGTCCGCGATCGACCGGTACAGCGGACGCCGGTCGCCGGACACCACGCCCCGTGCGGATTTCACGTTCTCAGGGTCGCTCATATCACAAGCCCGCCGTCTCCTCTACGCCCCAGGGCGGCCAATCGAGTGGCGTTCGATCAGGTCGACATCCAGCAGCACGTGCCGGGGTTCGCTCTCAGGGTCGTTGAGTTGACGCTCCAGCAATTCCACCGCCGCCTGCCCGATCTGGTGGCCCCGTTGGGCAACCACCGTGACCGGCGGATGATATCCCTCCATGAATTCGGTGTCACCGAACGACACCACCGAGATATCGTAGGGAACCCGCAAATCCAGGTCCCAGCAGGCTTCCAGCAGGCCCCGTCCCGCGGACGCGTTGACGGCCAGGATGGCCGTCGGTCGATCCAGATCCTTCAACGTCGGCATGACCCGATCGTACCAGAGCCGCCAGGGATGCGTCGTCACGACCGTGTGGGGGTGCTCAAAGGCGATCAGCCATTCCGGCCGGGGGCCGATACCGGCCTCCGTCAACGCCCGCTCGTAGCCGCGGACCCGGTCGTCGGCCGACGAGAAGATGCCGGAGCGGCTGGTCAGCATCAGCACCCGTCGATGCCCATGCTCCAGCAGATGCCGCGTGGCGAGGTAACCGCCTTGCTCGTGGTTGGACTCCACCACGTTGACTCGCAGCCCTGGTATGCGGCGGTCGACCAGCACGTAGGGGAACCGGTTGAACTTGAGCCAGAACAAGGCCTCGATGTTGGGCTCATCCCGCACCGGCAGGATGATCGCGCCCGAAGTGCCGGTTTTGGGCAGGCGGCTGAGCGTTTCCGCCTCCGTCTGCGGGTCGGCCTGCGCGTTGTGTATCTGCAAGAGCCAGTCACGCTGGCGACAGGACTCCTCGATACCGGCGGCGATTCGCCCGGTCAGCGTGGCTTCAAGCTCCACCGTCGCAAAGGCGATCGTGATCTGGGACACGGCGACCGACGTCGTCGACATGGCGGGCACAAACGCGCCGACGGCCGGAATACACGTCAGGTGCCCCTCGCGCTCCAACGCCCGCAGGGCCTTGCTGATCGTGATCACGCTGACCTTGAACTGGCGGGCGAGGCTGCGGACCGGAGGTAACTTGGCCCCCGCGACTAACTTCCCGCTGGTCAAATCCCGACGTAGGGAGTCGGCGATCGAACGGTAGAGCAGACGCCGGCCGCCGGTCATCCCGAGCCGCGCCGCCCTCTTCACCTGCTGAGACTGTGCCATGCCCTGATTGTAATTACGTCGTCACATGATGGCAAGATGTCAAACGAGACGATCTGACTCCTTGCTATCATAAGCTGTTGTGTTACATAATGTTATGAAAGATATATAAATCCGTGCCATCGGAGCGTGAAGTGACGATGATATGGTATGTGATATGGCGCCGTGCAATAATTGTCTTGCAGAACAGGATCCAGCACGGTATGCTGATGAGTACGGAATCCCATCGATCAATGGTGTATGCAGAAAGGAGAGGCTCGTCCATGAGAAGCAAGACAATCGTCCTGATGTCGGGTCTGGTATCACTCGGGTTGTTGGCGCCGGCCCTTCGGGCCGTCCCGACCGCCAACGGGTTCGACACGGATCACATCTATGTGCTCCGCGGCGGCGGCTGGGA
>JACQVT010000926.1 GCA_016209665.1 Planctomycetota bacterium
ATCATCGAGACCGAGAAGGGCCTGCTGATCTCGTTCAACATCGTCGGCTCGCAGGTCGGCGGCCAGCCCGGCACGCCGTCGCTGACGCTCAACCTCGGCTCGATCGACCCCGGCGCCACCGAGGTCGCCCGCTGGCTCATGACCTCCAGCCTCCAGGGCGAGTTCATCGAGTTTTCCGCCACGTTCGAGCACGTGAACCCGCTGGGCATCGAGGGCCTGTCGCTCGTCGACGACGTCTCGATCCACGAACTCACGCACGTGGTCCGCGTCGATCGGCCGCAGGACGACGGGGTGCCCGACTTCTTGGTCAACGACACCCTGGACCTCGAACTGCTGCCCGACGTGATCTACGGCAGCGACGGTTTGCTGTTGCCGGTGCAGGCGCTGACCGAAGGCACGGTCGTCGGCAGCGTCAACCCGCCCGTGTTCCAGTTGACGCTGACGGTCGAGGCTGGCGGGGCGGGTTGGACCTACGTCCGCGTGGACGATCCCGCCGGGCAGCAATACCGGCTGGTCGCGGTGCGCCGGCCCGACGGCTCCACGTTGCCGGCGGACAACTTCTGGCGGACCCATCGCATCATCCGCCTCGTGGGCGAGCCCCCGCGCGAGGAGAACCGCCTGCACCTGCTCGACCACTTCGCCGCGGCGGGCCCGGCTACCTACACCCTCTTCTATGAGCCGGCGGCCGGCTTTTCTCCCGCGGACCTGGACCGCAACGGGATCGTGGACGGCATCGACTGGGGCCTGTTCCTCGTCGCCCGCGGACATAGCGAAGGTCAGCCCGACTACAACCCGCTCGCCGATTACGACCACGACGGCACGGTCACGCTGCTCGATCAGCAGGTGTGGCTGGCCGCCTATCGCGAGTACGTGAACAACCCGCTGGCCGCGGCGCCGACGCCGATCATGCCGCCCAGCGCTTACGTCGGCGACATGGACGGCGACAAGGATGTCGACGCGGACGACCTGAAGGCGTTCATTCTCTGCGCGAACGGCCCGGCGGTGCCCCTGAGTGAATCGTGTCGCCCGGCCGACGCGGACAACGACCACGACGCCGACCAGATCGACTTTGCCCTGTTGCAGCGATGCTACAGCGGCGCCGGCGTGCGGCCGCCCCACGTGTGCGGCCGCGAGTAGGTTGGAGCGCAGAATGAGATACCTGTTGCGCGTTTTGGGTGCCCCACGTCTTCAGACGTGGGGGAGCCGAAGAACGAACGTCGAGGAATCTTGGACTCCACTCCGAAATGAGTGATGTCCCCCTTTCCCCCGTTCGGGATGGACTGAAGGGAGCGGGTTAGGCATGACTTCGTACAAGGTTCGGCGCGATTGGCCTGGGCTTGTCGGCCTTTTGTTGGGCGCCTCGCTGGCTTCGCCCGCCCTGGCTACCGTGATCGTCCGGTTCGACCCCGCTTCCTCCACGCGCCTGCCCGGCGACCTGTTCACCGTCGACGTGGTCGCCGACTTCGGTGCGGATTCCGTCATCGGCTGGGGAATCGACGTGAGCTACGACGCCCAGGTGATCGCCCTGACCTCACCGCCAACGATCGGCCCATATTGGCAGCCGGCCTTCGCCCCCGACGGCGACGGCCTCACCGCCGCCGCCGACCCCTTCAGCGACCCCGATCAGAACGGCCTGTACGGCTCGATCGGCGGCGACAACGTCCTGCTGGCCACCCTGACGTTCTCCGCCGTCCAGCCGGGTGAGTCGCCCATCGTGGCCTCGATCACGCCGGGCGACCTCAACGAAGGCTTCGCCCTGGACCCCATCGGCTTCGCCGATGTCGTCTATCAGCCCGCTTCGGTGCTCGTCGTCCCCGAGCCCATTTCGATCTGCCTGATCCTGGCCGGCCTGCTCGCCATGCGCCGCCGCCGATGATCTCGACAACCACCCCCTCGACGGCGTCATCGTCTCTGTATGGTGTGGGCGCGGGCGCGGCCCTCGCTCGTCCGCCGCTCGTCGCCGCTCGTCGCCGCTCGTCGCCGCTCGTCGCCGTCGCACAAGGCGACGATCGCCAGATCAGCGTCGAGCAGTTGCCGCAGGTTCCACAACCCCTGGCCGCCCACGCTGCTCCAAAATCAGTGATGTCCCCTTTTCTCTTTGCGGAGGATGGTCCGGCGGCGTCTCGTCAGCGCCTCCTTCCGCCTCGTTAGCAAATGCCGTGCCGAACAGGATTGTTTTTGTCCCCTTTCACTTTTTTGTCGGCGGGGAGAAGATAGCACTTTCGGGATTGTTTCTTACTTCGGAATCATTTCGAGAGCTTGCCGGGCCACAATCTCCACGTCGTAGCCCAACGCCTGGATGATCCGCAGGAATGACTCCAGCCGGCAGCGGCCGGGCTGGTTCGGGTCGTTCACCCTGGACTGAGCCGCCTCGCCGGACTTCTTGTAGCCGTGCAGGAACCGCGAGGCGGTGTCGATGGCCACCTGAAGCCCGGTGGCCTTGGCGATGGAGTACCCCGTCGCCCCCTGCCGTCGGCAAATCGCCTGGACTGTCTCGACGATCGACTCCAACGTCTGCGGCTCGCCAGGCACCACCAGGGCCTCCATGACGGGGCTCCACTGCGCTGTCTTGGTGGTCGGTTCGCTGCTCATATACAGGAGGGTAGAAGACGATCTCCGTCCGGTCAAGCCGCCCCGACCGGCCCAGCCGCCGGGCGGGGGTGGGCATGGTGCATGATGACCCGCCGCCCGTACCCGCGCATCCTGACGAGGTACAATGCACCGTCGAACTCGATGCAAAAAGGCCGGGCCACGACCCTATCCTACCGTCCAAGTCCAGCCGGGACCATCCTGAACGTGCTCTGACCGTACCCTCACCCGCACCCACACGTGGCGGACGCTCGCCAATCATCGGGCTCGGTCATCGCAACCGGGCGCCAGCCACCATCTCGGGCTTTTCAACCTCGATTTTCCATCAGGACGGCCGATAAAGAGACTGAGCGAGCGTTTGCCCTGGGCCTTGCGGCGCGGATCAGGGACTCGGCTTGCCTTGTCAAGGGACCAAACGAGAGCATATGTTGGCTGGCGGTCTCTTTCATACTTCTCTCCGGGCAGGATCGAGGCTCGGTCTGCGAACATCGGCGGGAGTAAACCTGCTGGTCGCGGCGGCGCTCCTGCTGAGCCCCGATCTCGTCCAGGCGACCGATGGACTCGAGCCGATCGGCGTGAGCATGCAATCGCGCATGCGCGGCGGAGCGGACGTGGCCGTTGGCGATTCGGCCCTGTCCCAGGTCGACAATCCGGCGACGCTGTCGCTCTCGCCCCGCGGCGTGCTCTCCTTGGACGAGGCCAGCAAGTTCGCGATCGTCGACCTGCGGTGGCGGGGTCCGATCGATACGGCCGAGTCGGACCAGAAGTTCATTCACCTGCACAATCTCGGCCTGGCCATGCCCGTCAATGACCGTTTGACCTTCGGACTGGCCCTGCATTCCAAGGCCGGCCTCGGGACGGATTTCAACATCCGCAACCTGCTCATTCCGTTCATCGAGCGTCACGTCCACTCGGACATGAAGAACATCGGAGTCTATGCGGACGCCGCCTACAAGATCACCGACAAGCTTTCCCTCGGGGCCGGCGCGCGGATGGAGGTGGCGACCTCGCGGTTCGGTCTTGTGCTCGGGCCGGCGGCCGTGGATTTCGAGCGCGGCTACGCCTACGGTGGCGGCTTCCAGTTGGGCCTTCACTACCAGGCGACGGAGGACCTGGCCCTCGGCCTGGGCTACCGATCGCCCACCTGGTTCAACGACCTGTCCGGCGGCTCGATGAAGGCCTCGCTGCTGGGAGTCCTGCCCGTACCGCTGGGCCAGGGCAGCATTCCCGATCTCACGCTGCCCCAGCGGGTCACGGCCGGGGCGGCCTGGGATATCACTGAATGGTTCAAACTCATCGGCGAGGTCCGCTGGATCAAGTACAGCGACACCACTTTCGACTCGACGACGGTCAACAGCAACGGCTGGATCGATCTGCGGTACCCGTTCCCCATGGGCTACCGCGATATTTGGGCGTTCATCTTGGGGGCCGAGTTCAAGCTGAACGAGCATTGGACGCTGGGTGCGGGATACCACTACCTGACGACCCCCGTCTCGCGAGCGAACCTCGTACCCTGTGTCAGCATTCCCATCCAGCACAACGCCACGATCGGATTGCGCTACGAGACGAAGCGCTGGTGGGTGGGCGGCGGTTATGTGATCGGATTCCCGGAGACGCTCAAAGGTACGGGTTACAGCCGCATCCCGCTGGGCATCGACTACGGCTTCAGTGAGATCCGGCAGGCCCAGCACATGATTTCGATGGGCTTCGGGTTCCGCTGGTAAGGCGCTCGCGCAGGCTCGCTTGTACGGCTCTGCTTTCAGGCGCCGTGTGTCGATTGATAGGCGCGCCTCGTCCGGCAAGCACAAACGTCAGCTTAACGGCATCAATCAGCGACGTCCGTATAACACGATCGGCATCCTGGAACGCAACGTGAGGCCGCACCACGATGACGGACACGCCATTATCGGACGCCTCGCGATTCAGTCATCCGAGCACCGACGGATCCATTCACGAGAAGACCTGATACGCGGCAATTACTTGAAATCTCGCATCTTTCGCTGCTCCTCCATCTTGACACGAAACCGCAGTGATTACGAAAGATTGTGCTTCGTGTCCGGCCGGTTCACATCATCGGCTGCTATGATCGTCGCCTCTTGAGGAGTATTCACACTGCGGTGATTCGATCGCGCAATACCTGCGCGGCAGCAGACTGTTCGAAGCGGTTGCGCAAGATTTGCCTGTTCTGCACACATCATCGATGCAACGAATAAATGAAAAACTAACCACGAATTTTGTTGCAGAGCCGCGCGGTGCTCATTACAATCACGACCCGCAGGGGTGAGGTCAGCGGGGAGTGGCTTCACGATGTGATGCACAACTCTTTGGGCCCGAGTGGGCCGGTTGCTCTCTATCGAGAGCGCGGGCTGCGCGTCTCGATGAGGTTGCTGTTGCAGGAGAGACAGCCATGCATGACCTTCGCAGCGGCGCCTCCGAACTCGTGATCGGCAAAGCCCGGCGATTTCTTGACACAATCTATGAGCAGTGGCCTCGCGACATCCTGTCGGTGGCCCACACGATGTCGACGCTGCTGGACGGCCTTCAGCAGGTACGC
Source organism: Planctomycetota bacterium (assembly GCA_016209665.1). Lineage (GTDB taxonomy): Bacteria > Planctomycetota > Phycisphaerae > UBA1845 > PWPN01 > JACQVT01. The sequence continues at coordinate 5,144 of JACQVT010000926.1, forward strand.
CGCGAGATGAGTCCGCAGGAGTGGCGGGTGTTCTGTGAGGAGGTGGTCCCCAAGCACGGGCTGGCCGAGGTGATCCGCCAGGATCCGTTCACCCTGCACAGTGTCCGAAAGCCCCGCGGTTACGCCGGAGACGCCGAACTGTTGGACTACATCTACGGCCACCGCAGCGCACAGACGACCACCATCGGCAAGGACATCTTCGCCTTCACGACCAACACGCCGGCTTGCCGGGCGGTGCGAAGGCGGGCCGAGGTCATCGCGGGTATCATCGACAGTCTGGCGGAGGAGCGGGGACCGATCCGCGTGCTCTCCATTGCCTGCGGGCATCTACGGGAAGCGGACATGAGCGGGGCCCTACGCCAGGGGAAGATCCGCGAGTACGCCGCATTCGATCAGGATCCGGACAGCCTGGCTCACGTCGACCGGCGGCTGGGAGGCAGGAACGTCAGGACGGTTCGCGGGTCCATCGGCGAGTTGCTGCTGGGCAGGCACAAGAGCCTTTACGGCTACGATTTCGTGTACGCGGCGGGATTGTACGACTACCTGACTCAGCGGCTGGCTACGCGCATGACCTCGTGGATGTTCGACGCCACCGGTCCGGGCGGACTCACGCTGCTGACCAACTTCCTGCGCGACAATGCCGGGGCGGGCTACATGGAGGCGTTCATGGAGTGGGAACTGATCTTGCGCAGCCCCAATGAGCTGATCGACACCGCCCGACAGCTTCCGGCGGACCAGATCGCGGACCAAAGCGTGTATACCGACGAGCTGGGCATGGTTGTGTACGTGGAGCTGCGCAGGACGGCCGCTGTGCGCACGGCGGTCGATCTCGTGCGGCCCCCGCTGGCGGGTCGCCTGGACCCGTTCAACCCCAAGCCCACAGGGAGTTGGTCCGGGCGCGGGGTGAGGTCACAATAACCCGCGGGTTGGCGGTTCACGGCGCGCATGGAACCAATAGTTGCAGTGAGCCGGCCTCGGACGGCGAGTCATCCGACATCATCCTGGCGAGTTCCGCGAATTCCCTTTCCCGCTGCAGGAAAGCCTCGACCATATCGGGATCGAAGGCGCTGCCCGACCCCTCACGAATGATCCTGACCGCCTTTTCGTGGCTGTAGGCCTCCTTGTACACGCGGCGGGTCGTCAAGGCATCGTAGACGTCGGCCACCGCGGTGATGCGGGCGGGCAGGGGGATCTCCTTCCCGCGCAGTCGGTCGGGATAGCCGTTGCCGTCGTATCGCTCATGATGGTGGGCGGCGATTTCCCGGGCCATCTCGAGGAAGGGCACGCTGGGGGTGCGGGCGATCAGGGCCTGGATGGTGTTGGCGCCCACGGCGGCGTGCGTCCGCATGACCGTCATCTGCTCCTCGGTGAGCTTGCCGGGGAACAGGAGGATGTGGTCGGGAATCGCCACCTTCCCGATATCGTGCAGCGGCACCGAGCGCTCCAGCTTGTGGAGGAACTCGTCATCGATCTCGTCACGGTATTCGTCCTCGCCGCGAAGGGCCTCGGCAATCATGAGGCAGAACCGGGTCACCCGCTCGACGTGCCGTCCCGTGTCGTTGTCCCGGCACTCGGCCAGCGAAGCGAGCGCCACCATGATGGAATCGGAGGCCTGGTCCCGGGCTTCCTGCATCGACAGGTCGTGCACCGCCGTCCCGGCCACCCTGCTGATCAGCTCGATGTACTCGAGATCCCGGGCCTCAAACGGGGCTCCCTCCTTCCGGTCCGTGACGTTCAGGACGCCCACGACGCAGCCGGCGGCATCGAGGGGCGCCGAAACCAGCGGTACGCTGGCAAAGTAAGGCGCGTGGTAATCGCGGATCTGCGAGCCGATCTCCGCCTCGGAGTTCACGACGATGGCCTGCCCCGAGGTGAACACGTGTCCGGCAATGGGCTCGCCCAGCGGGACGCTCGCCTCCCGGGCCATTTCAGGCTCCAGTCCCAGGGAGTTGACTATGGTCAGGCGATTTCCGCTTTCGTGGGGAAGCATGACCGAAACCCGCCGGCAGTCGACCACTTCGGCGACGATGGACACCGTGTGGCGCAGGATCTCGTCGCGAGAGACACAGAGATTGACGGCCCGGCAAAACTCGACCAGCCGGGTGAGGATTCCCATCTGGCGGCCGCGTTCCTCGTAGCTGCGGAGCAGATCCTTGCGTTCGCGGCTCAGCCGGGCCATCGACTGAACGCGGACCGCCAGTTCCGACGCTCGGACGGGCTTGGAGAGGTACTCGTCGGCGCCGGCCTTGAGACCGGCGAGTATATCGTCGGTGCGGGCCAACGCACTCACGATAATGATCGGAATGTCGCGGGTCTCGGGATTCACCCGCAGGGCCCGCGTGCACTCCAGACCGTCCATGTTGGGCATCATGACGTCCATGATGATGATGTCGGGCGGATCCTCGCGGACCCGGGCCAGGGCGACCACGCCGTCCTCGGCCTCGCGGACCCGGTACCCGGCGCGGCGCAGGCAGCCTTTGCATACGGCACGATTGGTTGGGTCATCATCGACGACCAGCACGTCAACGATGTCTTCTCCGGCTTGGCTGCCCGCTTCGGACGTTCCCCCGCCCGAGCTGCCAGGGGGACAAGATTGGGCCTGCAACACGTTCCCGCGATCGGTGCAGACCATGTTCCGGCCCGTGCGTTTGGCCGCCCGAAGGGCGACGTCGGCGCGGTCCAGGACCGCCTGCCATGAGGGCCCCTCGCTGACCGCGACCCCGAGACTGACCGTGACGCGGGGCGGGGTCGCGCCGCCCGGACGGGGGATGGCCAGGCCCCAGATGGCGCGGCGGATTCGGTCGGCA
>JACQVT010000917.1 GCA_016209665.1 Planctomycetota bacterium
CGGTGAAGGCGGCCACCACGATCTCGTCCCTCTCGACCGGGTCGCGACGGATGAGGCCCTCGAAGACGGCCCCGCCCGGGTGCGTCACGCGGTAGGGCCGGTCGCGGCCGGCGTCCCAGTTCTCGATGCGGAACGTCGCCAGCCAGCCCGTCTCGTCCACCGGCGCCCGAGCGATCGTCTCCCACCCACCGTCCCGACGAAGCTGCAGCGCGACCTCGCGCGGTTCCCCCGGGGTCAACGGATACAACTGCGCGCTGAGCTTCAATATGCCACGGTCGACCGTATACAGCGCAAAGCCGATCACCTGATCCCGCGGGACGTCGGGGATCGTCGGCGGCCCCCCTTTCCGTTCGATCACAATGGGTGCCGGGCCGGTGCCTGTCGCGGGTGTCTCGGCCTGCAACCTGGGCACGAGGATGCCCAACGCGAGCCCCGCCAGCGCGCGGCCAACGATCCGAACGGCGTCTCTCATCTGGATTCCTCCTCACGAAATCGCATCCGAATGTCCCATTGCCCGCCGTGCCTGTCAAACCGAACTCGCCAGCGCGCCGGCGGTTGGCTCCGGCCGGTCCGGCAACAGGCGAATACCGCCGGATACCAGGAGGCCGGCATCTCAGGCGGGATGGGGTTTAAACACTTCAAGCGCGTGCCGTCGCCAAGTCCGACCTGGGCCCTGCCTCACCAAGCGTAGCGAACCGGCTAATCGACGTAACTTACTATATAACATAATGTTATACACATAACAGGTCTGCCGCGGCCTTGGGTGATAGCAATTCGGTCGATAAACTACTCGTGACTGGGTCGACAAAATCCGAAAAACTTCTTGACGGCGGCGTACCCCGCGGGATAGCATTGCGGTTTAGGTTGGAGCCGCGCATTTCCGGCCGAGTCGACGGGAAGGACCGCCTGACGCATTGCCGACTTCGCAGGAGGGGAAGTTACCCATCGCGAGGCCCCGGCCTGACGAGCCGATCCCATCTCCGACCTTTCTGGAGGACCGTTCGATGACCCGATGCACGCTCGTTCTCTCCGTGATTCTACTGGCCAGTTCCCGGGCGACGGCACCGGCATTGGCCGCCTGTCCGTCGGGCTATCCCAACGAGATCTTCTGTGACGACTTCGACACCTACTGCACCGGGGGTGGATATCCCGGAAGCCCCGACTGCAGCTCGGGGGCCTCGACCAATAACGCCCTCTTGCAGACCGTCTGGAAGACCACTTCCCGGAACGATAGCACGAATACCACCTGCGGCACGCAATTCACCGTGGATATCGACCCGAAGTATCTCTCCTCCACGCCGTTCGGCGGCCGCCACCCCTGCCTGAGCAACGATCCCATCGGCCAGCAGTCCGTCTCCAACTGGAACGAGAATCCCGCCACGCCCGGCCTTGGCTTCCTGATTCAGAATGTGTTTCCCGGTTTCCCCCGGATGACGGCCACCGACGGCGCTCCGCTCGTGCTGGAGTTTTACTTGAGCGGCGTCGACCGGCCCGAATGGTCCATCGGCGGAGGCCTGTCCCGCTCCAGCGCCTATATGGAGCTGGCCCTGGGCGACGATCGGGCCAATACCGATTATGCCAACGGCCCAAACTGCTCCAGCTACTGCAACCCCAGCATCGGCCAGGGGCCGTTCCCGATCCTCTGTGCCATCGGCAACCCTGAGAACAACACGCCGCTTCCAGAGGGCTGCCCGCCAATCGCCCAGGCCCCGGTTCATGCCGCGCTGGCCGTGGGGACCATGAACATGCTGGACCCGGATCCCTGCCACTGCGGCGTACAGGAGCACGGCGGGATCAACTGGCATCTGACCGTTTATGACGGCCAACTGTGGTGGACTCTCCGGAACGACGCCCCGAGGACCAGCACCGGTACCGTGACGCCGGACCCGGTGAATCCGGATGCTCCCATGCCGCCGCCGGCCGGCGTGAACACGCCGGGAGACTTCACGTTGCTCGCGGGCAAGCCGGACGGGTTCGGCCCGGCCAACCAGTGGGTCAAGCTCACGATCAGAGCCACCAGCTTCGACGTGGAGATGATCGCCCGCGAGAGGTCCGCTGTGAACGGAAATATCTACCGCGTCACCAGCGTGATGCACGGCATCCCCAGGGCGTACCTGGGGTGCTTCGACCAGCTTCGCGGCGGCGTCGGGGCGGGTTGCCCGCTGGCCAACACGAGTTGGACGACCTGTGGGAGCGGCGGCCGCCGGTGCCTGGTCAGCCTGAAGAGCAACGCCAACGCCGTCATCTTCGACGACGTGGTATTGCACGGCGGAGCCGCCTGTAACCCCAATGGAGCCTGCTGCCTCGACGATGCCTCCTGCGTTGACAACGAAGCCCGGGCCCATTGTGAGGATGAGGCTCCCAACGGCCTCGGCGGGAAGTGGCGCGGCGCCGGCACGACCTGCGGCACGCTGGATCCGCCCTGCTGTCCGGTCCCGTTCGCGGACACCGATCATGACGACGACGTCGACGTAGCCGACTTCGCCGCCCTCCAGCGGTGCCTCACGATCGGGGGGGGAACCCCGACCGGCAACTGCGCCTGTTTCAACCGCGACGGCGACGCGGACGTTGACGGGCTCGACCTCAACGCCTTCCTCGACTGCGTGACCGGGCCGGCGGTGTCGTTCTCCGCCGCCCCGCCGCCCGCGTGCGTGCCGTAAACCACCGACCGCGTCTCCGCTCCGCCGCGCGTTTCGGACCGAACCGAGAACGCCGTTTCCGTCGGAAACGCCGGCCGGGCGGCGCCCCGGTCTTAGGTGCGAACGCAGAACGAGTCGTGTACCAGCACGAAGCGCAAGCGAGTGCTCGTAGGATGGATTGTGCCGATATATGTGCACTCGCTTGCGCTTCGTGCTGGTTGAATC
>JACQVT010000921.1 GCA_016209665.1 Planctomycetota bacterium
GTCGCCCGCTTGCCGGTAGAACATGGTGTTCATCAGGTCCGCCAGCCGGTGGACGTCGTTGGTCTCGATCCGCAGCAGCGTGTCGCCCGGCAAGAAACCCGCCTGGGCCGCCGGGGTGTTGGAAAAGACCTGGGCGACCACCAAGCGTGCCGCGGGAGCGACGTCGGCGGACTTTTCGGTGACCTCGAGGCCGACCCAGCCGTGCTGTGGCGCGCCTTTGTTCAGAATATCGGTCCAGACCTTCTGCGCGGCATCGATCGGCAGCGCGTAGCAGTCATTCTCCGCGTGCGCGGCAACGGCCATACCGACCAGTTCGCCGCGGGCGTTGAGCAGGGGGCTGCCGGCCTGGCCGGGGCTGAGCCGGCAACTGGCGCGCAGATGACTCGTCGGGAACACGTGCCGGCCCTGGCGGATGTCGAAGCCACCGACGAAGCCGACCGACGGCGCGCTGGGCAGGTCGTAGGGAAACCCGATCGCCACCACCATGCTGCCCACGTGCAGGTCATGCGGGTCGCCCAGCGGCAGGGCGGGCGTTTCACGGTTGGGGGGATCAACCTTGAGCACGGCCAGATTGCTGCGCGGGTCGCAGCCGAGTAGCCGGGCCATCAGGTGGGCGTTGTGGAATTCGACGGTGCAACTCTCCGCCCCGCTGACAATGGTCGCCGCCGTGACCAGCGTGCCGTTGGGACGGATGAAAAAGCCGGTGCCCACGCGCCGCGGCGGCATCAAGGTGATCCCGCCCGGGGCGGGCCGGTGCAGGGCATGCACCCGGACGACGGCGTCCCGGGATTTCTCGTACAGGGAACTGACTTCGCGGTTGATGGCCTCCAAGAGGCTGGCGGCCCGGTCGTCGGCGGCGACGGGCCAAGTGGCGGCACTGAACCAGCAAACGACCGCCGTGGCCGGAATTCTAGAAATCAACGCTCGATACGTCATATCTCGCAGGTGTGACACTGATGCGATCCAGGACGTAACGCGTCGCCCCGACCTGTTGGACGACCGGTCCGGACGGATTGACCCGGGCGGAACTGATGGTCGGCTCAACATCGGTCGCGTAGATCAGTGGCAACTCGAAACGCGGGGCGATCAGGTCGTCGTCCGCACCGCGTGGTGCCGGGGCAAAAACGATCATGGATTCGCCTCCCGCAGCCGGGGCGGTGGCGGAGCCCGGGGCCGGGGACTGGCCCAAGCCAACCCACAACAGGCCCAGCGCGCCGATCAGACAACCCGCCGTGGCCAGGCCGTAGCGCCAGCTCAGCAGCGGTTCGAGGTCGGCGGCGGCAAACAGTCGCCGCCAGAATCCGGCGCGGCGGAGGTCCGCGTCGAGTCGGGCGTTGAACTCGGTCAGGAAATTGTCGAAGTAACCGGCGGGAGGTTGTTCGTGGCGTTTCAGGGCGAGCAGGCGCTGCAGCCGGCCGGTCCGCTGGTGCTGCACCCGACAATCGGTGCAGTCCGCCAGATGCTGCCGCACGTCCCGGCTCAACGGTTCCGGCAGCCGGCCGCTGGCCAGATCGTCATACAACTGTTGGACTCGATAACACTTCATGGGATTGTGATCCCTCACCAATACTCGCTGAGCAGGCCCTGTAACTGTTGTCGCGCATAAAACAACCGGGAACGCACCGTTCCCTCCGAGCATTTCATCATCTTGGCGATGTCGGCGTGGGTCATGCCTTGCACGTCGTGCAGCACCACCACCGCTCTATGGTTGTCAGACAATTTTTGCAGGGCGGCGTTCATTCGTTGCTGCTGTTCGTGCAGGCCCGTCTCGCGCCGCGGTGTGTCCTGCGACATCAGTTCCACAAAATCGGGATCGGTCTGGATCGCGTCATCGACGTTGTCCAGGCTGTGGTGGGTGCGGTTCTTGCCGCGTTTGAGGAAGTTGATCGTGCGGTTGACGGCGATGCGGTACACCCAGGTGTAGAAACTCGATTGGCCTTTGAAACTGCCGAGGCTCCGGTAGGCCTTGATGAAGGTGTCCTGCACCAGATCGTGGGCGTCCTCGCGGTTGCTGGTCATGTGATAGACCGTGGCGTACAACCGTTCCTTGTAGCGCTCGATCAGCAGGTCGAACGCGCGGGTTTGTCCCCGTTGCGCCCGCCGCACCAGGGCCTCGTCCTCTTCGTGCTGCAACTCGATGGTGTGCTCGGTGGCGGGCCGGGCCGGTGCGGCGCGGTTGGTGCGGAATTGATCCAGCAGCTTCATCACGCGCCCTCCGCGGCGGTGAGCAACGCCCGGCTTTGCTGGGCCAGGTAATCGAGCAGATCGGCCAGGGTCTGGGTGAAACGGTTGGCCGGCAAGGCCGCCAGGTTGGCGCGGGCGTCGGCAATAAAGGTGTCGATCGTCACCTGGGCCTGATGGCTGACGCCGTTGCCGGTCACCAGAGCGAGCAGATCGCGGCGATCACCGGGCGTGTCGCGGAACATCATTTGCCCCAGTGCCTCCCGTTGGGCGGGGGACTGGTGCAACAACAACAGATAGGGCAGCGTGAGTTTGCCTTGTTTGACGTCGGTTCCCAGCGACTTGCCCGCCTTGCGTTCCTGTCCCAAGATGTCCACACAATCGTCAAAAATCTGATAAGCTACACCCAGGTTCTCACCATACTCAGCCAAGGATTTGACCTCGCCGGGGGCGGCAGCGTTCAAACCACCGCCCAATTCACAACTAACGGCGAACAGCGCGCCCGTCTTCATCTTGATGAGGCCGAGATACTGGTCAAGATTCAGGTTCAAGTCGAACCGTTTCTGGGTCTGGAGAATTTCCCCCGAGCAAACGGTATTGGTGGCTTCGCTGACCCGCTGGCAGACCACGGTGGTCGGGTAACTGGCGGCCAGTTTCAGGGCATGCGCGAACAAACAGTCGCCCAGCAACACGCTGATATCGTTGCCCCAGCGGGAGTTGGCGGTGACCAGTCCGTGGCGTAGCGCGGCTTCGTCCAGCACGTCGTCGTGCACCAGCGTGGCGATATGGATCAACTCCACAATCACTCCCAACCGCACATGATCGTCGTGAATCCGCCCCGTCGCTCCGCCTGCCAGCAAGGCGAGGCTCGGTCGCAGACGTTTGCCGGTGCCGCCCAATACGTACTCGACGTAGCCGCCGATGCCACCGTCGAACTCGGTGACCTGCTGGGCGAGGAGGTCTTCCACGCGGGCCAGGTCGCCCGCAATGGGCGACAGTAACTCCAACAGCGACACAGGCGCCGACTGTGGACGGATGATCTCCGCGCTCGCGGTAGCTGAACCCATGATGAACCTACTCTACGGGCCGCAAAATTGGGTGTCAACCGGGATCGCGCCAAATTCCCGCTTGATTCCCCGCCATCCGCCGAACAGACTGCCGGCGGCGATGATCCGTTGTGGCTTGATCCTGGCGCTGTTGGTGGCCGGCTGCGCGCCGACGCCCGACGAACGTTGCTGCCAAGACGTCGAAACCGCCCTGCGCAATGGCGAACTCGCCGCGGCGCTGCAACTGGTGGACCACTGCCGGCAACAGAACCCGACCGCGCTCGAACCGCGGCGGCTGCGCGTGATCGTTCTGTTGCGCCTTGACGACCTGGAGCAGGTCGCCGCCGCCCTGCGAACACTGCCTGCGGACGATCCCGTGTTGCGGACCGCCCTGCGCCGCCGCGAGCCGGCAGTCCGCATCGGCGCGGCCAGGTTGTTGGCCGATCAGCCGAC
>JACQVT010000922.1 GCA_016209665.1 Planctomycetota bacterium
TCCACGAGCTGGCCCGATCCATCGATACCGCCGTCAACGGAGAGATCCTCATCGCCGGCGAATACGTAGGCGCGCCCCTCTTGGGCGCCCAAGAACCCTTTCAGACCGCGCTTCCCAGCGCCGGCACCTACGCCCCGTTCATCGCCAAGCTCACGCCCTAATTCCCTCCAGTCGGCCCATCCGTTTTGCGGCAGGTGTGTCTCGAAACGAGAGCCTGGCGACCTGGGCCTGCTCCCCCGGGTTCCCTTGAATATTCGCCCGCTCCCTGCCGACAATGACGTTACGCGGAGGTAGGGCCTGCCCCGACCGCCGTTCTGGATCGGCACAGGCTTTGCTTCCTGTACTTAAGGGAGTCCATGCGCAGCTTGACCCTACTCTTGAGATCTACCCTGCTGTGCTTGCTCCTGGGCAGCGCGGCCTGGGCCCAGACCTTGGACATCGCCCAGGGCGCCAACAACCCGCCCAACCAGAATCATCTCACCGACGCCACCTTCATGATCCAGCAGGTGAAGTTCGCGGAAACCGCCGGCACCAACACCACGGTCACGGCCGTCACCTTCACCATGATCGCCGGCGGAACGGATCTGGACGAGAGCACCGACCTCTCCTCGGCCCGGCTCTACCACGACCAGAACGGCGATGGCCTGCGCCAGGCCGGCGAGCCGCAGCTTGGCTCGACCATCACCGTCTTCGTCAACAACTCCACCATCGCCTTCAGCGGCTTCACGCTCACGGTGCTGGCCAACCAGACCCAGAACGTGTTGGTGGAGTACAGCCTCAGCGGCGCCGCGATCAACAACGAGGCCTTCGGCCTGCAAATCGCGGCCGCCGGCGACGTCACCACCGCCGCCACCAAGACCGGCACCTTCGCGGTGAACGGCGCCACCCATACCATCAAGATTCCGCAGGCCGACAAGAACAACGTGGGCACGGTGCATGTCTTCACCGGCCCCAACAACCCGGGGGCGACGCTGCAAGCGGTCAACGCCAACGAAGTGCCGCATATGCATCTCAAGATCATGACCAGCACCGTGCAGAGCGTGAACATGCAAGAGCTGCGCTTCGACATCATCACCCAGCTTGCCACCGGCAACGAGTTCGACCCGGCCGCCAATGCCGTCGTCGTGCGGCTCTTCCAGGACAAAAACAACAACGGCCTGGTGGACGCCACCGACAAGCAGATGTCCACCACCCCGCAGATCCTGGGCGGGACGGTGCAGCTCCTGAACGTCGGCCACGTGTTGCCGGCCGGCTCCACGCAGTTCTTCCTGGTGACCTTCGACTACAACGAGGCGGCCACCGTCAACGAGGTCGCCGGCGACGCCTTCGATCTGGCCTTCACCGCCGGCGACGTCAACATGGACCTTCTGGCCCAGATCCTGGACCCCGCCGACGGGGACTTCCTGGAGTACCGCCAGAACCTCATCCCCACCCAGGTGGGCGGGGCCGTGAACGGCGGGCGCGTGGACATCTCGGCCACCCCCGGCACCATCCTCACCGTCACCGTGGGCGGCAAGAACCCGGCCGCCCAGACTGTTTTCAACAACGCCACCGACCTGACCGTCTTCCAGGTCAGCCTGGGCGCCTCATCGGGCGGCGCCGTGGCGGGGACCGGCCTGACCCTGACCGCCCGCGCCACCAGCACGGCGGACGTGGACGACCTGGCCGACATGACCGCCGGCGCCGTCAAGCTCTACCGCGACGTGAACCAGAACGGCCTCTTCGACGGCTCCGACACCGCGCTGGACGGCACGGGGGATTACAGCGCCAACAACGGCACGGTGGCCTTCAGCGGGTTCACCCTCACGGTGGCCGCCGGCACCAACGAGGCGGTCCTGGTGACCTACGGCCTAGGCGGCACGGCCACCGCCGCCGAGACCTTCCAGACCTCCGTGAACGCCACCGGCAACGTCACCAGCGATGCGGGCACCACCAACTTCCCCTCCGGCGCCCCGCTGCTCTCCAGCGTCTTCACCATCACCGCCACCGAGACCATGACCGTCAGCGCCGGCCCCGCGGGCCTGGTCGACCGCACCATCTCCCCCAACAGCACCAACGTGGGCGCCATCCAGGTGCAGCTCACCGCCGCCACCGGGGGCAACATCAAGGTGACGGACTTGCGGTTCACCGCCAGCGGCACGCTGAACGATCTGGCCGAACTCAAATCCCTGGGCGTGCGCCTGATCGAAGACAGCAACAACGATGGCATCTTCCAGCCGGCCAGCGAGCAGACCCTGCACACCGTCGCGGGCTTCGATTTCACCGCCGACAACGGCACCGTGACGCTCAGCATCCCGGCCGCCCCGGCCGCCCTGGACACCGCGCGCACCTTCGCCAACAACCAGACCAAGAACTGGCTGGTGCTCTTCGATTTCAACACCGCCGACACCCCCGAGTCGGCCGAGACCATCCGCTTCACGCTGGTCGCCACCGCCGATGTCACCCTGGATGCCGGCACGGTGCAGGGCACCCCCGTGGTCGGGCCGACCTTCACGGTGGCCAACGTGGGCTCGCTGACGGTGACCCTGGGCACGGCCTTCGCCGAGAACGTCGCCGCCAACCAGCAGGACATCTCCATGCTGCAGATCCGGCTCACCACCGGGGCCTTTGAGGCGGTCATCGTCGAAGAGATCGAGTTCAAGGCCTCCGGCTCCGCCGACGACCGCGCCGCCGCCGCGGGCGACCTGGCGAGCGCCGCCAACCTGGGGATCCGGCTCTTCCGCGATGTCAACGACAACGGCATTCTGGATGCCGCCGACTTGCAGCTCTCGGGCGACTCGCCCGCGCTCAACGCGGACGACCAGACCTTCAAGTTCTTCACCGGCGGCACGGCCAACAATCAAGCCAACTGGGGCACGGCCACCATCCCCGCCAGCACCACCCAGTCCTGGATCGTGGTCTACAACCTGGTGAACCCCGGCACGGCCGCCAACGGCGAGACCTTCATCACCAGCATCCTGGATTTGAGCAACCTCGTCGCCGAGGGCGCCACCACGGGCACGCAGATCTTCGCCTCCGGCGACACCGGCCCGGGCGGCACCAAGACCGTGGGCACCAGCCCCTCGCTCATCGTCACCAACGGGGGCAACACCCCCGCGGCCCAGAAGGTGGCCCCGGGCACGACCAACGTGGTGGCGCACCAGGTGCTGTTCAAGGTGAACGTGGCCAACGTGGAGATCGACACCGTCAAGTTCACCCTGACGCCCGGCGGCGGCGCGGCGGGGGCCAACATCACCAAGGCCCAGCTCATCCTGGACGCCAACGGCAACGGGGCGCTGGACGTGGGCGAAACCGCCCTGGCGACCACGCCTACGACCTACACGGCCAACGCCATCACCTGGACCCTCGACCGCGTCATCTCCGCCGGGACCACGGAGAACTGGATCATCGTCTGGGACTTCACCTCGCCCCTGAGCAACGGTTTCACCTACCGCTCGGACTTGACGGTCAACGCCACGGACATCCCCACCACCCCCGCCCTGACCCCCCAGGTGAACAACTCGCTCATCAGCAGCAACCTGGTGGAGATCAGCGACACCGGCGTCTTGACCCTCACCGACGGCGCCCAGGACCCCGCCGACCGCAGCGAGGGCGAGGACGGCGTCAACCTGGTGATGTGGCAGTTCAAGCTGGCCGCCAGCGCGGCGGAGGACATCAACGTCACGGCCATCACCTTCACGGCCCAGGCCGAGACCCCCGATGGCGACGAGCGCAGCGTGGCCGCGGGTGGCGACATCGCCACCGGCACGGTGGAGCTCTTTCTGGACGTGAACAACAATGGCATCTTCGACGTCGCCACCGACACGCAATTGGGCGCCAGCGGCAACTGGTCGGGCCTCAACGGCACGATCTCCTTTTCGGGCTTCACCCGGACCATCACCAAGAGCACCAACCAGCAGTTCCTTTTGATCCAGGACTTCGACGCCGCCGTGGGCA
>JACQVT010000923.1 GCA_016209665.1 Planctomycetota bacterium
GTCCCGAGAGTTCCTGCTGCTGGGGACTCGGGTGCAGATCTTCCAACGTCTGATCCTCCAGATCGGCCCGGACGGCAACGCGCGGACCATGAACCTGCTGGACGCGGGACTCATGCCCTACACCAGCGTGAACGGCTCGACCTACCCCGCGCCGGACACGTCGCTCGCCCGCGAAACACCCTCGCCGGCCGAGGCTGACTACGGCAGCCGCATCATCGAGTTCGTCAAGGCCGCGGCCCCGGACACGTGGGAGGGAACGAGCGTCCGTTTCCTGACCACCTTCAACGAGACGGTCAGCTACCAGGTGGCTTTCCCTGACAACGACCAGCCTGAGAGCTTGCTTCCCCTGGTCAACCTGGAAATCTGGGGCGCGCCAACCTCCCGCCCGGCCTACGACCCGAACAACCGCGACTTCATCTACCAGCGCTTCCAGCGAGGCATCGCCCACTATCGAAGGGCGTGCGGCTGCACCGAGGGCGTGCTGCTGGGCGACTATTTCAAGGCCATCCTGACCGGCGAGAACCTGCCGGCCGACCTCGCCGCCCAGGCCAAGGACAGCCCCTTCTATCGACAGTACGCACCCGCCGCGGTGGCCGCGCTGGCGCGGCCGAAAGACCTGGCCGCTTCCGATCTCAGCCTCGCTTTCGTGAAGCAAGAGCTGGGGCAAGCCGTGGCTCAGCCGGGGGCTACCGTTACTGCTACTGCCCCTCCTGCGCCGACGATTGTCCCCGTGCCCACCACGGTACCTGCGGCGCCCGTCGCCGCGTCGGGACGATACGTCGCCAAGAGTCCGGAGTACGGGCTGAACGTCTTCGTGTGGGGCAATTCCGGCACCACCAGCCGCGACCTCGGCCGACTGAAGGAGCTGGGCTTCGGCTGGCAGAAGACCCTCTTCCAGTGGCGGGAGATCGAAGGCGCGTGCAAGGGCTGCTTCAACTGGTCGGAGGCCGATCGGGTCATCCAGGCAAGCAACGCGAATGGCGTCAACGTCCTGGCTCGCCTGGACTTCCAGCCCAAGTGGGCGAGCGCCGCCCACAACGGTCCGCCCAGCAACTACCAGGACTTTGCCGACTTCGTCTCGGCCCTCGTGTCCCGCTACAAGACCGGCTCCCCGTACGGGCGCCTGCACGCCATCGAGATCTGGAACGAGGTCAACCTGGCGCGCGAATGGGGCGACAAGCCCATCAACCGCCAGCAAGCCGGCGACTACGTCCGCCTGCTGAAGCTCGCCTACCAGGCCGCCAAGGCCGCCGACCCGAACATCACCGTGGTGACGGCCGGCCTGTCGCCCACCGGCTGGAACGACGACACCGCCCGCCCGGACGACGTGTACCTGCAGTGGCTGTACGACGCCGGCATGAGAGGCTCCTACGACGTGCTCGGCGCCCACGGCAATTCCCAGAGCCCCGACCCCACCGCGGCGCTCAACTCCGATCCGCGCTTTCCGCACCCGTCCTTCTACTTCCGCCGGGTGGAGCAGTTGCGCGACATCATGGTCAAGAATGGCGACGCGGACAAGCAGGTCTGGCTGCTGGAGTTCGGCTGGACCGCCGATCAGGTCCACCCAGCGTATGCCTGGTACGCCGTTTCTGAGGAGAGGAAGGCTGCCAACGTGGTCGGCGCCTTTTTGTACGCCACCAGGAACTGGGCGCCCTGGATCGGGGTGATGACGCTATGGACGCTGCCCGATCCAAGCTGGACGACAGAGCGGGAGGAGCTGTGGTGGGCAGTCACCAATACGGATGGCAGCCCCCGCCCGGCCTACGAACATCTGCTGCGCAGCAGCCAGGAACTCCTCCGCAGCAGGCAGCAAGTCCCGCGTACCAAGCAGCAGGCCCGGCTGCCGCAGCTATAATCTGGCGTATGGAACGACGCGAGTTCTTCAGTCTGGCCGTCTCCAGCCTGGCGTCCCTGGCCGCCGCTTGCGGGGCACCGCCTAACGGAGACATGCAGGTCATCGATCGACCGGAGGGCCGCGTTGTCCACTGGGAGAAGGATGACCTGGTAGTCCTGGTGAGCGGCGCTGAGGCGCGTTACGCGCCGGGGCAGACCATCAAGCTGAACATCGTGGTCAACAACCAGGGAGGCAAGCTCGTCCAGGCCCGGGTGCGCACCAAGCTCCTGGGGCGAGGCATGCAGTCCGTCGTCGAGGCGCCCGTGACAACCCTGAGCGTCGCCCCGGAGGCTGCCGGCACCATGGACCGCGAGCTGGCGGTCCCATCCGACCTGACACCCGGCGAGTACACCCTGCAGATCGAGCTGCCGCCGTGGACAGTGGGCGAGACGAATCGAACCACCGGAGGCGGCAGGCTGGCCCTACCGATCAGGGTCGGCTGACGAGGAGGCCCGGCTAGCTCGGGCCTGTCAGCGGCTAGCCGAACAGACGATCCGGTGTAGTGAGGGTGCCAGGCACCCTCACTTCGGACTGCAGACGCAAGACGAGGCTGGGCAGACCCGGCAGGCTACAGAAGCGCCGCTCTACGCCGGGGCTCTCGGCCCGCGCCGCCGGCGCCTCACCGGTGGCGTGGGCTTGGGCTCCTCGATGCCCGACTCCTCTGAGGCCAATGGTGCCGATTCGACGACGGGCTCCGGTGTCTCACGCGGCGGTCCCAAGGGCGGGGGCTCCGGCACCTCCTCGGCTGGTCCGAAGGGAGAGGGCACCAGAGCCTCCTCGGATGGTCCGAACGCGGACCGCCGCGGTGTCTCACTCGCCGGCTCGAAGAACGGGGGCTCCGACGCCTCATAGCGAGAAGCCGGCTCCCCGGGCTGGACCTCTTCCTCGTCGAACTCCGGGCCTTCCATTCCATCAACGCCGGCGAAGTCCTCCGACGGGACCGCCTCAC
The DNA here is from genome assembly GCA_016209665.1 of Planctomycetota bacterium. GTDB lineage: Bacteria > Planctomycetota > Phycisphaerae > UBA1845 > PWPN01 > JACQVT01. Next base: position 2,844 of record JACQVT010000923.1, read on the forward strand.
CCAGCGAGCCGGCGTCCTGAGGGGACAACTGCCCGGTCCGGCTCCGGCCGCGGCCGCCACGCCGACGGCGCCGGCGGCCTCCGGGCAGCGCCTGGCGCTCGTCGCCCGCAGCTTCGGCCGCGGCGATCGAGACGGGCTCGGCCACAGGCGGCCGCTCTTCTTCCGGAGGCGGCGTCGGCTGGGTCACAGGTGCGGGTGGAGGCGACGGAGCACGCTCGCGCGGCGTTGGCTGGGGACGACTCCGTCGACCACTGCCACTGGGTCGTCTGGCCTGCTGGCCGCCGACGAGCACGCCCGTGATGTCCTGCACCACCTGGCGGTAGCTGAAGACTTCGTCGGCCATTTCACGCAGCAACAC
>JACQVT010000924.1 GCA_016209665.1 Planctomycetota bacterium
CCCTGCCGGCCGATGACCAGAGGCCAGCCTCCGCTCGTTGTCCGGAAGAATTGCCAGCCCCGTCTGTTTCGCCGAACCGGCCCCCTCAGACGAAAATGTCCCCGTCGTTCGTCATAATGGCAGAACGTACGTTCGAGTTTGCTTCCGGGAGCGAACCCTGATGCCAGACGACAGGGAGCTGGTCCGCCAACTGACCGCCGGCGATGCCGGTGGCCTGGTCGGCATCTACGAGAAGTACAAGGACCATCTGCTGACGGTGGCCTGCTGCCTGCTGGGCGAGTTGGCTGCCGCCGAGGACGTGCTGCACGACGTGTTCGTGACCCTGGCCGCCGGGTCCGCCCGGTTGCGGATCGGCGACAACCTGCGGGGCTACCTGGTGGCGAGCGTGGCCAACCGCGCCCGCGACCAGCTCCGCCGGGTCCAGCGCGGTCCGATGGTGCTGGCGGAGGTGGACGACTCCGTCGGCGACGCGGCCGACCCGCTGACGCGGCTCGGCGAGAGCGAAGAAGCTGGGCGGTTGCACCGGGCCCTGGCGGGTCTGCCCTACGAGCAGCGTGAGGCCATCACGCTGCACCTCAAGGGCGAGATGACGTTCAAGGAGGTTGCCCGGCATCAGGCGGTCTCGATCAACACAGTCCAGAGCCGGTACCGGTATGGACTCGACAAGCTGCGGTCGGTTCTCGAGGCAGGAGTCGGCATATGAATCCCGCAGACAACATAGAACGGGCATTGAGGCAACTACACGTAACCACCAGGTCCACCGTCGACGCGCGAATCCTCGCCAACGCGACGGCGGCACTGGAACACGCTCGCCTCTCGCCGTCCGGCGGAGGGCGGGCGAGCATCTGGAGATCGATCATGCGAAGCAACGTGAGCAAGCTGGCGGCCGCGGCGGCGGTGATTGCCGTGGCCGTGGTGTCCTTTGTCGTATTTCACGGGTCGGCCCAGCCGGCCTACGCCATCGAACAGACGCTGGAAGCCAATCGCGCCCTGACCTACGTGCACATCCGCATCGAGCCGGCGGGCCAGGGCCTCGCCGAGGCCTGGGCCCAGTTCGACGACGAGGGCAAGCCCCTCCGTCTGCGGATGGAGTTCCCGAACACGGAAGATGGTCCCAAGTCGGTCGTCTGGCAGGGCAACAAGGCCGAGGTGTGGTTCAAGGCCAAAAACAGCGACGTCATCATGGCCGAACCCCGCATCCTGGCCCGGTTTCCCGAGATGCTGGAGGTGTTCGACCCTCGGGTGCGGACCGAGGCGATCTACAAGGCCCAGGCCGCCGGAGCCGTGACCATCGAGGTCAAGCCGCCGGCGGACGCTCAGTCGCCCATTACACTGATCGCCACGGCCACCTCCTCGCCCGGCGGCCGCGAGATTTACCAGATCAACCCGGTGACCAAGCTCGTCCAGCAGGCTGAGCGATACGAACTCCAGGGCGAGGAGTACCGCTTCGTCTCGCGGTTCGAGTACCTGGAGTACAACGAGGAGCCAGCGCCGGACGTGTTCACGCTGAACCCGCCGGCCGACGTGATGCGGATCGACCAGACCATGCAGGTGATCGGCGTAGCCCGTGGCGACCTGTCGGACAACGAGATCGCGGTGAAAGTCGCCCGCGAGTTCTTCGAGGCCATGATCGCCGGCGACTACGCCAAGGCGGGCCAGATCGCCGGGGGCATACCCGCGGAGAAGATGAAGGAGGGATTCGGGGAACTCAAGTTCAAGCGGATCGTCTCGATCGGCACACCGACCCCGCATCCCGATCCGAGGACCCACTTCCTCCGTGTCCCGTGCGAGGTGGAGGTCGAGGCCGATGGCGTGAGGCAGACCAAGGCGTTTACGCCCAACATCCGCCACGCCTACAACCAGCCCGACCGCTGGGTCATCGGGGGTGGAATCTGATTACAGGGCCAGGATCGCCCAGTATCCGCCGTCGTGCCAGTCGCGGATGGTGGGGCCGGGGTTGGGCAGGGTCAGACGGCCATCCACGTACCGCCAGTCGGGGTGGGTCTCCACGAACCGTGTGCAGACCTGCTCGTTTTCTTCGGGGTCGATACTGCACGTGCTGTACATGAGCCGGGTTTGCGGCCGGGCGAGGGCCGCGGCCTGTCCGAGCAGCCGCAGTTGCATCTCGGCAAGCTGCCCCAGCGAACGGGCCGTGAGTCGGTAGCGGATCTCGGGCCGGCGGGCGAGCACGCCGGTGTTGCTGCACGGGGCATCGATGAGAATCCAGTTCAGGCGATCAAGTTGCTGCACGCGGTCCGCGAGTGCTTTCAGGGGCACGGGCTCGATCACGTGATGACCGAGTCGCTCGGCATGGTCCCGAAGCGCGGCGACCTTCGCATCATCCGCGTCCGTTGCCACGACCAGACCGGCCCCACCCATGATCTCAGCCATCTGCGTCGCCTTCGTGCCCAGGCCGGCGCACAGGTCGAGCACGACTTGGCCGGGCTGCAAGGCCATCTGCCGCACCGGCAATCGGGCCGTGGGATCCTGGGGCTGAGCCAGCCCCTCGGCCAACAGCGACGAGTGGACCAGACCTGCCGAACGACCCAGCACGATCGATTCGCCGTCGGCGGTCAACTGCGGCTCGTGCCCATCGACCGTGAGGCGTTTCATCAACGAGGCCAGATCCGTCCTGCCCCGGTGGGGCCGAAGGATGATCGGCGGTCGCAACATGCCCGCCTGGCAGATGGTTCTCGCCTGCTCGGCACCATAGGCGTCCACCCAGCGGGCCACGAGCCAACCGGGATGAGACGTGGCCTGCGACAAGTATTCGACCAGCTTTTGCCCAGGGTCGGGCAGCACCGGCTCGCTGAACTGACAGGCCCAGGCCAGGTCGAGGGGGACCGCCCGCACCGGGTCGGCCTCGGCAAGAACGATCCGCCGGTACTGGATCCGGCGTTCGAGTTGCCGCAGAACGGCGTTGGCAAACTGGCCCGCCCGCCGCCCGCCTTCGGCCTTGGCCAGCTCGACCGCCTCGTTGACCGCCGCGAACACCGGAACACCGTCCAGCCAGATGATCTGGTACGCGCCGAGCATCAGGATGTGCTGCAACCGCCGGCCGATACGCTGCCAGCGATGGGGCATGAACCGCGAGAGCACGGTCGCCAAGGTCAGCCGGTGGCGGACCACGCCGTGGACGAGTTCCGACGCGAACGAGACCTCGCGGGGTGACAGGCGGTATCGCTCCAGCAGCCCGTCGATGGCCTGCCGGGACGTCCGACGGCCTTCCCGCAGGTCGCCCAGCGCTCGTAGTGCCACCGCTCGCGCGTTCATTACTGCCATTGAGCCTCCCTGCCCCGGTCACGCGGGTCCGTGACCGAATCGGCGGGGCCTGTCAGAGCCCCGAGCGCAAGCGAGTGGGTTGCCGCGAGCACGTCCGATCCACGGCTATTCGGGGCAACCCGTCGCTGGCGCTCCGGGCTCTGACATAGCCGCCCCGTCGCCTGGGCCCGGCATGTCAGACACCCCGATCAGGGGCGCTGGACGAGCCCGTATTGCGTTCGGGCGCCGCTGCGGTCATAATACTGCACAACGGTGTCGGTTGTCGCGGGTTCGGACGCCAGCGTGCGCACCCGCATGAGTGTGGTCCTGAGGATACATACCGGTGGCCCAGTCCGAAGGTATTCAGTTTGACGCTCGGGTGCTCAAGGCTTTGCCGAACGCGCAATTCATTGTCGAGGCGGACGCGGGGGGGACCAAGCACGAGATCCTCGCCCACATCTCCGGTCGCATGAGAAAGAACTTCATCCGCATCGTCCCCGGCGACATCGTCACCGTCGAAGTCTCCCCCTACGATCTGACCCGCGGACGCATCGTGTACCGACAGCGGTGATCCACTCCAGAATCGGTCCCGCCGGACTCCGAGGATGCGCGGGGACGGCCATTCGGCCGCTTGTCCTCCCCGCGGCTCGTCCAGCGTCATGAATTGGGCTCGACATGGATCGGGCGTATAATAGGACGGGCCGGGTTGAGACATCCACGATGGTCTTTCGGGAAGGCACGATGACGCTCCGCGAGCGGATCAGCGACGAATTGCTGCCCTACGTCAAGCAGCCGGGCCAGTACATCGGCGGCGAGTGGAACCAGCTCGTCCGGACCGGTGACTGGGAGCGGGCCGAGGTCAAGGTCGCGGTGGGCTTCCCCGACGCCTACACCATCGGCATGAGTCACCTGGGATGTCAGATCATCTACTGGGTGTGCAACCACATGCCCGGCGTTTGCGCCGAGCGCGTCTACGCCCCCTGGCTCGATGCCGAGCAGGTCATGCGGCAGCGCGGCCTGCCGCTATTTACCTGGGACACTCGTCAGCCGGTGGGCGAGGCCGACGTCTTCGCCATCTCGTTGCAGTACGAGATGGGCTTTTCCAACGTGCTGATGATGCTCGACTTGGCCGGCATCCCGCTCCGCGCCGAGGACCGCACCGATGCCCACCCGCTGGTCATCGGCGGTGGTCCCCAGGCCGACAACCCCGAACCCGTGGCGGACTTCTTCGACCTGGTCGTCATCGGCGACGGCGAGCACAGCATGACGGCCCTGGTCGAGCTGTACCGCGAGATGAAGCGGCAGGGGGCGTCGCGCCGGGACATCATTCTGGAGGCGGCTGGGCGGTTCGACTGGGTCTACGCCCCGTCGCTGTACGCCGTCGATTACCACCCCGAAGGCACCATCGCCGCCGTGCGGCCCAGCAGCGCCTGCCCCGCAGACTTCACGCCGCGAATGCGCATCGAGCGTTGCCAGACGCCGGATTTCGAGACCGTGGGCTTCCCCACCCGGCCCATCGTGCCGTTCACTGCCGTCGTCCACGACCGCATCAGCATCGAGGTCATGCGGGGCTGCCCGCAGCGCTGCCGATTCTGTCACGCCGGCTACACCAAGCGGCCGGTCGGCGTGCGGAGCGTCGATCGCATCCTCGATATCGCCGAGGAGGCCTGGCGGGCGACGGGCCACGAGGAAATCGGTCTGCTCAGTCTGTCCACCGCCGACTACCCGCACCTGCGCGAACTGGCCGAACGCATCAACGCCCGGTTCGCCGCCCGACACGTGAACCTGTCCGTGCCGTCGCTGCGGGTGGACAAGATGCTGGCCAATATCCCGTGGATGGTCACGTCGGTCCGCAAGAGCGGCCTGACCGTCGCCGTCGAGGCCGCCTCCGACGACATGCGGGCCGCCATCCGCAAGAAAGTGACCGACGGCAACCTGCTCGAGGGCATGAAGCAGGCCTACGCGGCCGGGTACAACTCCGTCAAGCTGTATTTCATGTGCGGGTTCCCCGGCGAGCGCGAGCGGGACATCACGGCCATCTTCACCCTCGCCCATGAGGTCAGCCAGGCCAAGCGCGGCGTCCGCGGTGGGCCGGCCAGCGTGACCGCCAGTGTCGGCTGGCTGGTGCCCAAGCCACACACCCCGTTCCAGTGGGCCGCCCAGAAGACCCTCGACTACTTCGAGCAGGCCCGCTCGCTCCTGCGGTCGACGGCCATGCAGCACCGCTCGGCCGTCCGCGTCAAGACGCACAAGCCCCAGCGCAGCATCCTCGAGGGCGTCTTCGCCCGCGGCGACCGCCGCCTCGCCCCCACGATCGAGGCCGCCTACCGCCTGGGAGCCCGCATGGACGGCTGGGACGAGGCCTTCAACTACGACACCTGGCTGCGGGCGTTCGAGCAGACCGGGGTGGACCCCGCCTTCTACGCCCACCGCGAGCGCGACTACGCCGAAATCCTCCCCTGGGACCACCTCGCCGGCGGCGGCCGCCGCGAGTACCTAGAAGGCCAGTACGACGACGTGTTCATCAAGCTGGCTGTTCCCCGGACCCCGATGGCTGTCTGACGCCGCGGCCGATTCGCGGCGCCTCCGATTACCGGACCTTGCCGAAGGGGGTTTGTCCCGCTACGGCACCCCGGATGCCGCCACATGATGCCGATCAATCGGATCTTATTGGACGCTCTTGCGGTTTTGCCGCAAGCCCCCGCGGCAAATTGCCGAATTCAATCGTATAAGAGTCTGAGTCCGGCCGCTCACGGAGGAGAACGCAGGGGCGGTCCCCGGGTGACCGTGCCGGACCTCGCGCAGGTGCGACGTGCGAGCGAGTCAGTGGCTGACGACATCGGTGATGGTCGCCGCCTTCGGTGCCGGCGCGGCCTGGATGCTGCTGCCGGGTGAAGCCGGCCGGCTGCGCCGCGAGAGGGAGGAACTGGAGCGCCAGCGCTTCGAGCTGCAGCGGGCGGTCCAGCGGCTCAGCGGCGAAGAGCGGGTGGCCGAGGTCCGCGTCGTGGACCAGGTGCTCGCCGGCCAGATCGTCGGCGGTGAGCCCGCGCCGCACGACGTGACGACCATCGAGTTCATCGAGATCGACCGGCAGGGGCATCCGTTGCCCAGCCGGCGATTCGTGATCCACGACCGCGTCATTCATTTCGACGCGCTCGTGATCAAGTTCGACCAGCAGGACGTGGCGGCGGGCGATCCGCTGCGGGGCAAGAGCCTGGCCCTGTTTCGGCGGATTTACGGCGAGCGGCAGCAGCCGGCCGAGGGGTTCCGTATCGACCCCGAGGGTGACGTGCCCAACGTCTACCGCGTGCAGCCCGCCCCGAGTTCGTTCGAACGCCAGTTGTGGTCGCGGTTCTGGGACTACGCCCGCAACCCCGATCTGGCCGCCCGCGACCACGTTCGGGTGGCCCAGGGCGAGTCGGTCTACGAGCCGATGCTCAAGGGGGACGTCTGGACGCTGACGCTGCAGAACAACGGGGGGCTGAACATCCGCTTTCGCCGTACCGAACGGAGCGGGCCCGCCCGAAGCAGCAGCCAATCGCCGATCGTCAATTGAGGTCATGACCCCGGTGAGGAACAAGGAGTGGCTTAGCGCCGTCGCCGGGCGCGGGTGCCTGGGGGTCAACAACAGGGGGATCGTGAATGGACATCGAAGAGATCGTCAGGCTGACCCGGCAACAGGTCGCCGCCGTGATCGAGGCCCGCCAGAAGACAGCTCTGGGCGAGACCGAACATCCCGTCGCTCATGAACGGCGACGGCACACGCGCTGGCCGTTCAAGGGCGCGGTCGAAATCTGGCCTGAGAATGGCGACGGCAGGATCGTCACGCACGGCACTTGCCTCAACATCGGCGAGACCGGCCTGGGTCTGAGCTGCGACGAACACCTCCAGCCCGGCAGCACCGTGGAGATCGCCGTGCACCTGCCCGAGGCCACGCTGTGCGGCAAGGCCATCGTGCGGTACTGTGCCGAGGTCCGCAATCAGTTCATGGTCGGCATGGAATTCGTGTTCTGACCGGCGATCCGCGTCCGGTAGTATCGCCGCAGGTGCTCGCCAAGCTCGGCCGACCAGCCGCCGTACCGCTCGGCTTCTTGGATGGTCCGCTCCACGTTCCATCCGCAGTATTTCATCCGCCACACCGCGTAGACCGCCCCCGTCCGGTTCACGCCGGCCTCGCAGTGCACGAGCAGCGGGTGCGTCGTCGTGTTCGCCATCATCGCGGCCGCCCGCTCCAGCAGGTCGAACGCGGCCAGGCCGTCGCCCGGCATCGCCATGTTCACGATCTGAATCCCCTTCTCATTGGCCAGCCGGTGCTCCTCGTCCTGACCGGGGTTGCCGGGCTCGCGGTTGAGCAGGGCCAGGATCGTGCGGATGCGGTAGCGGCTCACCATCCGCCGTAGCGGCCACGCTTCGAGTTGCCCCGACCGGTACAACTGCCCCGGCACCACCTCGGCGAACCGCTTCGGGAATACGTGCCAACGGACGGCATCGGCGCCCGCGATGACCAGCACCGCCAGCCCGACCGTCAGGCCCACTCTGAGTGCCGTACGAAGCCGCGACCGGACCATGATCCTCACCCGCCTCGGAGTCTCCGCACCGAGTTCTTCACCAACCGCCGCAGTTAATCACCAGCCTCTGCCCAAGGCGCCGTGAACGGATCGTACTGTAGTTGGATGGGAAAGAAGCGGGAAGGCTCGACCGGCGGCGGCTCGCCCGGCTCGGCCCGGCCGACCGTGTCCACGATGTCGCGCATCCGGGCCTCGAAGTCCCGCAGGTCCAGGCCCATGTACACGTCGGGCAGCCCCGCCCACTTGCCGCGGGCCCGTTCGAAGACCTTCAGCACCCCCAGCCGGTTCCGCCGCTGGTAGTGCACGAGAGCCACCGCCATCTGGATGAGTCCCTGGTAAAACGTGCTCCGCCGGCCCGACGTGCCGTTCCAGGCGAACTCCCACGCTTCGTGGGCCTCGAAGAAATCGTGGTCGTTGAAGTGCGCGAGGCCCTGCTCGTAGCAGCGGCGCTCCTCGTCGAGCGGCATGTCGTAAGCGCCACGTACCATCCCACGCCAGTTAATCCCGCCGGCCGCCGATGCCCGTGTGGGACCGGCTTCCAGCCGGTCCATCCACGGTTGAGTTGGGGTCCCTTAATCCCGGCGACCGCCGAGCAGGCCCGACCGCCACAGGTAGTACAGCAGGGTCAGGATCGCCGTCAGCGTGGCCGCCACGTAGGTCATCGCCGCCGCGTTCAGCACCCGGCCGATCTCATGGTCCTCATCTGTCCCGACGATCCCGTTGACCAGCAGCACCTGCCTCGCCCGCCGGCTCGCGTTGAACTCCACCGGCAGGTTCACCACCTGGAAGATCACCACCAGCGTGAACAGCGCGCAGCCGATGATCGCCAGCGTCTGCAAGGCCATCCCGATGCCGATGATGATGAAAACCCACGACAGGCTCGACCCGATGCTCGCCACCGGCACGACCGCGTTGCGCACCGCCAGCGGGCCGTAGCCGTGGGCGTGCTGGATCGCGTGCCCGACCTCGTGGGCCGCCACGCCCGCCGCCGCCAGCGATCGGCCGCGGTAAACGTCGGGACTCAGCCGCAGCACCTTGGCCCGCGGGTCGTAGTGGTCGCTCAGGTAGCCCTGCACCGGCTCGATCTGCACGTCCGCGATGCCCTCGGCATCGAGGATCGCCTGGGCCACCTGGCCCCCCGTCCAGCCCGCCTGGGATGGGATCGCGCTCGCCCGCGCGAACGACGACTTCACCTTGAGGCTCGCGTACAAGGCCAGCAGCACGCCCGGCAGAATGATCAGCAAGTACAGTGGGTCGAAGAACATAGGTCACTCACCTCACACATTTATTGTGTTGGTCGTCCGCCGGGCGGAATCGTGTCACGAAACGTCGACCGCACCCGGCACCAACTACTACGCCGTCCATTCCAGCAAGATCGATGCCAGCCCACCGAATCCGGCCTGACCCAGTGTGGCACGGCAATGTGGCACAGCCGCCCCCGGCTGTGCGTCCGCATCTGAGTCACCCAGCCGAGGGCGGCTGGGCCACACGCATCCCAAGAGCACTTGCCAAACCGCGCGTCGCCGCGTGTCCGCACCATTTTAGGCAGGCCGGCGGACCCGGGCCGTCCGCCAGTTTGGCATGTCCGACCGATCACCCTTCCAGGTCCGCCTCGCCGAGGACCTCGAAGTTGCGCCGCTGCAAGGTGTCGATTGCGATCTCCGCGCTGTCCACGCACAGCGCCAGGCAAGGCCCGGCCGTCAGGAACAGCAACGGGTACGTGTAGGCCACGTTCACCTCAGCCATCAGCAGCACCGACCAGATGTTCATCATCGCCCGCTTGCCCGGGCCCAGCCGCACCACGATGATCTCGCTCACGTGCACGGCGAAGCCCGCTTTGCGGAGCGCCTCCAGGGCCTCGTCCGTCCGGTCGAACACCAGCCGCACGACCGCCGAGTCGCCCGCGTCCACCTGGCTCAGCCCCAGGATCTTCACGTCCTGCTCGTCGAGGATTTGGGTAAGCCGCAGGAGTTGTCCCGGCCGATTCTCCAGGAACACTGACACTTGCCGTACCAGCGGAACGGAGTGCCCTTCTGCGGTCTCAAACGGCTGATGCTGCATGGCCATCGGTGCACCTTTGGAGTATGTGTCAGTCCCGCAACGGGCCGTCTGCCACTCTGGCTGTGGGCCCTCGACAGGCTTCATCGGCAACGGGACACAACCGTCTGCAAAATATAGGGTTAAGAAAATGACTTGGCAAGCCCCCCCGTGGCACCGGGCTTGCCTCGACCTCACCATCGCCACTGCGCGCCCGCCTGCGCGGTTTTCTGTCCACGTGACGGTGAGGCGTCCGGGGCGCAACTGATGAAGGAGCGACTGGTTATGTCGAAAATCATCGGGATCGACCTGGGAACCACCAACTCCGTGGTCGCGGTCATGGAAGGCGATCAGCCCAAGGTGCTCACCAACGCCCAGGGGTCGCGGCTGACCCCGTCCGTCGTCGGCTTCACCGAGAAGGGCGAGATCCTCGTCGGCCAGATCGCCCGGCACCAGCAGGTCACCAATCCCCAGAACACCGTGTTCAGCATCAAGCGCTTCATGGGCCGCCGCCACAACGAGGTCCAGGCCGAGGAAAAGATCGTCCCCTACAGGGTCGTC
>JACQVT010000927.1 GCA_016209665.1 Planctomycetota bacterium
GAATAGAGCGGGCGGTGACGCCCACCCCTCAAGGTCTGAACAAGGCGGGCAGGGATGCCCGCCCCCCAAATTGCAGACCGGCGGACAGGGATGCCCGCCCCCCAAGGCAGGGCCAGGAGGTTGGTCGTGCACGTTGCGTTCATCGGGATGGGGGCCAACCTGGGCCACCGCGAGGCCACGATTCGGGCCGCCCTCGACCGGTTGCGGCAGGCTCCCGGCGTCGCGGCGGTCACCTCGTCCAGCCTGCATGAGACCGCTGCCGTGGGCGGGCCCGCGGGCCAGCCACCCTACCTCAACGGTGCCGCCCGCATCGAGACCACGCTCGAACCCGAACCGCTGCTTGATCTTCTGCTGAACATTGAGCGGATGCTGGGTCGCGTCCGGCGCGAAAAATGGGGGCCCCGCATCATCGACCTGGACCTGCTGCTGTTCGACGATCGGGTGATCGATACGCCGCGTCTCACCGTGCCCCATCCGCGCCTGCACGAGCGTCGGTTCGTGCTGGAGCCGCTGGCCGAGGTGGCCGGCGAGGTTCGGCATCCTGTCCTGAACCAAACCATACCCGAACTCCTGGCTCGCCTGCCCGGCGCTGGGTAGCCGCCCGGACAGCGGGAGTCTGGCGTGTTTGTGGTGGATGTCATCGTCGCCGGTCCTGCCCGCGGACGCTAAGATTATTGCAGTCCATCGATTCCGATCGGGCCAGGTCGTGCGGCCCGGCTCGACGGTGGAGGCTCCTTGTCGCGGATCGGAGGGGAACCGTGCGATTGGCTTGGGGATTGTTCACCGGCGCCGTCGGGGTGGCGTGGTCCTTCCTGCCGGGCTCGCCCGCCCTCGCTCAGGGCGATACTTCGCCGTCGCTGCTCGCGCCTGTCGCTGCCGGCGGCGAGACCGCCACCCGCACGGCATCGGCGGTCAACACCGGGCGATCGCGGCGCGTTCAGACGCACGCGGGGCTGTTGACCGGCCTCGACCCTGGGCGGGGGACGAGGGTCCACCTGCCGTTGTTTGATGACGCGACGTTTGACGTGGTGGTGGACCGCACGGCGGTGATGGGCGTCGGTACGCAGGCATGGTACGGGCGGCTGGTGGGCGTGCCTTTGGGTACGGTCACCATGGTGGTCCACCAGGGCCTGTTCGCCGCGGCCATCCATGCGGGCGGCCGGGGCACGTTCGATGTCCTGCCGAGGCCCGACGGCACCGGCGTGGTTCGGGAACTCGTTGCCGATGATCTGCCATCGTGCGGTGGTGCGCTGACCGATGGGGCGGCGCCCAGCGCCGCTCGCAGCGCCGATGCCGCGACGGACAAGCCGCAGGCCGGTTCCGGAGGCGTCGAAACGTCGTTCGTTCCCTCACTGCCCGTCTGCGACGACGGTACCGTCATCGACCTGCTGGTGGTGTACACGCAGGACGCCCTCGCGGCCGCGGGCGATGTCGCGACCATGAACGCCCGCATCAACCTGGCCGTCGCCGACACAAATGATGCCTTCGTCCGCAGCCTGATCAACACCAGCGTGCGGCTTGTCCACACCCAGCAGGTCTTGTACACCGAGAGCGGGGATGCGGATATCGACGCTCCCCGGCTTGTGAATCCGAGCGACGGATACCTGGATGACGTTCATCCGCTTCGCGATCAGTACGGCGCCGACTGCGTCAGCCTGTGGGTCAAGACCTTCAGTGCCGGCGGAATCGGCTACTTCCCCCATCCCTCGTGGACCGGCGTGGGGGCGAGCGGATTCACGATCGTTCGCCAGGACACGGCCGGCGGCCTGGTGCTGGCCCACGAGTTGGGTCACAACCTGTGGTGCGCCCACGACCGTGCCAACGCGCCGGACCCGCCCTTTGCCGAGTATTCCTACGGCTACCGGGAGCCCGGCGGTGCCTGGCACGACATCATGGCGTATCCGCCCGGCTTCCTGATTCCGTACTTCGCGAATCCCGACGTGAACTACCCCGGCCCGATCAATCCCGGCCCGACGGGCGTGCCGGTCGGCGACCCGCTGCCGTGCGACATCGCCTTGACGAGCAACGAGACTCGCTCGTGCGTCGCCATCTTGCGCTCCCCGGGCGGTGCCGGGCGTCCGGCGGTGCTGCACGGTCGGTCGTCGGCGCCTTCCGGCGGTGACGGGCTGAGCTGGGCGACGGCGTTCAACGACATCCAGCGGGCACTGTGCCGGGCCGGCGGCTCGA
>JACQVT010000935.1 GCA_016209665.1 Planctomycetota bacterium
GCTCCCGGCCTCCTACTCGCCACTCGCAACTCGTTACTCGCTACTCGCCACTACCTCCGGAGATTCGTCACAATCCGCAGCGACTCGTCCGCACTCTGAATCGCCTGCGAGTTCAACTCGAAGCCGCGCTGCGTGAAGATCAGGTCCACCAGTTCGCGCACCGGCTCGACGTTGCTGCTCTCCAGGTTGCCCTGCACGAGTCCGCCCAGACCGTCCTCCTGCGGCACGCCCGTAATCGGCTGGCCCGAGGCGTCCGTCTCGACGAACAGGTTCTTGCCGATCGACTTGAGCCCCTCGGGATTCACGAACCGGGCCAGTTCGATCTGCCCGACCTCGGTCAGGTTCGCCCCGCCGCCCACCTGCTTGACCGACACCCGGCCGTCCCGTCCGATGTCGATGCTCTCCACGTCGGTGTCCTGCGGGACCTCGATCGGCGGCTCCAGCGGCGAGCCCTCGCTGTTCGCCAGCACCAGCTTGCCGTTCGCGTTCTTGACGAAGTTGCCCGCCCGCGTGTACGCCGTCACCTCGTCCCCGTTGTTGAACGTCTTGACCTGGAAGAAGCCCTCGCCGTCGATCGCCATGTCCAGCTTCCGGTTGGTCGGGTCGATCGAGCCCCGCGCGAAATCGAGCTGCGTGCCCGAAACCAGCACGCCCAGCCCCACCTGGATGCCGTGCGGCGCCGGCTCGTCGTTGGCGTCGCGGGCCCCCGGCTCCCGTCGCGTCTGGTAGAACAGGTCCTCGAAGTTCGTCCGCGACCGCTTGAACCCCACCGTGTTGATGTTCGCCAGGTTGTTCGCCACCACGTCGAGCTTGGTGTCCAGGGCCTTCATGCCCGTGGCGGCCGCATGCATGGCTGCAATACCCATCTTCTACCTCGTCCACGCTCGAGCCCGGTCCCGGTCTGTGTGGGACCGGCATCTTGCCGGTCCAACGATCGGTTACCGCTCCGAGACCAACCAACCGGGCCAAGCGCTTACTGCAGTCGAGCGATGTCGTTCACCGCCCGCGCCAACGTCCCATCCGCCAGTCCGATCAACGTCGCGTTCAGCTCGTAGGCCCGGTTCACTTCGATCATCGAGACCATGGCCTGCGTCGGCTCGACGGTCGAGCCCTCGATGAACCCCGGCTTCAACGTCGCGTGCGCCTCGCCCGGATCGACGCCCAGGGCCTCAAACGCGCCGTTGCCCGCCTTGCGCAGCCGCGCCTTATCCTCGAAGTCCGCGATCTGGAGTCTGCCCAGGCGCTCTTTGCCCGCCCGCACGCTCCCGTCACCGCCGATGGTGACCTCATCGGTCGCACTCGCAGGCACCGTGATCGGCTCGCCGCCCTCGCCCAGGACCTTGTATCCCGCCGGCGTGACCAGCTCGCCCTTGGCGTTCACGAGGAAGCGGCCATCGCGGGTGTACCGGACGCTGTTTCCGTCGAGCACGCCAAAGAAGCCGTCGCCCATCAGCCCCACGTCCAGCCGCCCGCCCGTGTACCGCAGCGGCCCCTGGGCAAACGACGTGTACGTCGGTGCCACATATGAGCCACCTGTCAGGCCGGCCAGCGTGGGGTCCGACCCGCCGGGTCGGCCCGCCCGCTCGTTCGCGGCCGGCGGCCGCTCCCGCACCACCGCCAGGTCGTGCTTGAAGCCCGCCGTCTCCACGTTGGCCAGGTTGTTGGCCAGCACCTCCTGGCGGTACTGGTTCAACTGCAACCCGGCCGCGGACTGATAGATGCCGTAGACCATCGCCTCGCCCGCAGCGCGCGGCGATCGACACCGCGCCCATCGACACCCGCGCTCAAACGTTTCCGTCAAACCTCTCGCGATCCCACCGGAACCGAGCGGCTCGGCCGCTCGCGGCTTCGCGTCCACCGCTTGCGACAGCGCCTTGGCTCAGTTCCTCGAGGTGGATCGCGCTTGCGATCGTGGCGGCCTCCAGAATGCGTGCGCCCATGGTGGTCCAGTCCGTGGACCTCGGTCGGCCTTCCGTGGCCTGGTGCCCCTCGAGCACGTCCATGTCCGCACCTCTTGGCGTGGGCCGCCAGAAAACGTCAGCCGGCCCGGACACACCGGGTACGCCAAACCCGATCCGGGCGAGCCGGTTCTTCACCAACCGGCCATCCCTAAACAACCACCGTGCCACAAGACTCCGGCACGCCAATTGCTTGGCCGGCGATACCGCGGACCATTATGCTAACTAGTTTATGAATAATGAGTTACGACGAATGTTAAAATAGATAATCTCCAGAATTGCCCCCATAACCTCTCCGCCCGCCCTCGCGCAACTCCTGCCGCCCCGCGGCAACTCTTGCCGCCGGCCAGAACTGCGTAAAACCAGGTGGGTCTCGCGCCCCGGAGCCGTTGCGTGCGGGGGGACTGATCGGCACCCCGCGAAGCCTGTCCAGGCGGCCCCTCGAGATGTGCCATTCTGACAGGCGGAGGTTGTGGTGGTCCGATTATGGCAGAACTGCCGGCGTTCGGCCCCTCCCGTACCGCCCGTCGATGATCCACAACTCATTGTGCCGTCGATAGTTAAAATCGACCCCGGCCGGCGGCCGGAATTGGCATCACCGTTGCTATGGCTTGGGCGAGGGTCTTCCGCGCCGGGTGGTCCGCGCTTGCGGAAATCCGCCCGCGCGGGTGCGGCCACGATTGAAACCATGCGTCCGTGATCCAGCAGGTCGAAAGGAGTCCACAATGGCCAAGTTGAAGATTCGTCCCCTGGGAGAAAAGGTCCTCGTCAAGCGCGTCGAGGCCGAGGACAAGACCACCGGCGGTATCGTGCTGCCGGACACCGCCAAGGAGAAGCCCAAGCGGGGCGTTGTCCAGGCCGTCGGCGACGGCAAGCTGCTCGACTCGGGCAAGCGCAGCGCGCTGCAGGTCAGCAAGGGCAACCACGTGCTGTTCAGCAGCTATGCCGGGACGGAGATCAAGGTCGACGGCGAGGAATTCCTGATCATGGACGAGAACGATATCCTGGCCATCGTGGACTAGGGGAAGGCTGTTTCGCGCATGCCGCTCGGCACGGACGACTATCGCGAAGGCGCAATGCTCCGATTATTCGATGCCCAGGTGCTTCGGGACGGGCAAGCATGGATTGGAGCCATGTACCTCGCTGGCCGCGCAGCCGAGGCCGTCTTGAGAGGGCTGCTCTGGTGCGAGGGACGAGAGCAGGAGATCGGGCACGATCTGCGTGATCTCGTGAAACGCGTGCGTTCGCTCAGCACTCTGGCTGATCGGGACCGAATCGATTTGGACCGACTTGAGGATGACGTCAACGAATTGGCCGCGATCTGGCGGAATGATCTGCGTTACACAGGTTCAAAGAGATTTGACCGGATGCTAAAGGAATCCAAGAGGTTTTGGAGAATTGGCGGCAAACCCGTAAAAGGCGATCCCGAGAAGGCTAACGCCTTAAGCGTGCTCGAGGCATGTGAGAGAATTGTGTCCGTCGGAGAACCATTATGCCAACGCTACAGGAAAGGCTGAAGTCACTTCTGGAAGCGGTCTTGCAGGACGGGCAGGCGGACCTGGAGACTCTCCCCAACGACCATGTTTGTGGGCACGTGATCTCGTCTGAGTTTGATGGCTTAGACTATGCGGCGCGACGTCAGCGGATTCACTCAGTTTTGAAGGAGGCTGAGGCGAGCAACAAGATGACGGCTGAAGACCTCCTCCACGTTGGCACGCTGTTGACTTACACGCCCGCGGAATGGGCGGTGGTGGCTAGCGACACGGCATAAGAACCGCAAGGAGTAAACGGAAATGGCAGCGAAAAAGATTGCATTCGACATGGAAGCCCGGGAGGCGATTCGCCGGGGCGTCAAGCAGTTGGCCCGGGCGGTCAAGGTGACGCTGGGCCCCAACGGGCGCAACGTCGTGCTGGAGAAGTCCTTCGGCTCACCCACAGTGACCAAGGACGGCGTGACGGTGGCCAAGGAGATCGAGCTGGAAGAGCCCTATGAGAACATGGGGGCTCAGATGGTCAAGGAGGTCGCCAGCAAGACCTCGACGGTGGCGGGCGACGGCACCACGACCGCGACGGTCTACGCCGAGGCCATCTACGAC